>DASRBU010000392.1:0-32601 GCA_035653475.1 Candidatus Dormiibacterota bacterium
GGACTTCTCCTGCCAGATCCCCTCCATGATGTGGAGGTCGGTCCGGCAGAGCCCGGCGCCGCCGACGCGGATGATGACGTCGTGGTGGCCCCGGATCTCCGGCCTGGCCACCTCGTCGATCCGAAGCCGCTGGTCGTACCCGTGCAGGCGCGCCGCTCTCATGGTTTGGCCTCCGTCGTCACGTTGGTTCGGGCGATCTCCGTGGGTGGTGGAGGTGCGAAACGGGTCGCGTGGAGGCTCTGGCACAGCTCCGCGTTCGCGCTCAGGCTGACCGCGACCAGTCGACAGCGGTCGAGGTAGGACATGAGCCGGGCTCGGTCCACAGGCTGGCCGTTGGGATAGACGACCAGGGGCGCGGTCGGGGCAGTCGAGATCGAGAGCCGGGCGCGCCGAGCCAGGTAGCCGGGGAGATCGGGATCGCGGTGGTCGACCTCTCCGAGGCGCATCGTCGCCAGCTCCCCCACCGAGCGGCCGGCGGCCAGCAGTCGCCGGGCGAGGCGTTCCTGCCAGACCATGAATCCCTTCGCCCAGAACATGCGTCGAAGTGGGTGCAAGCCGCTCCCGTCGGAGAGCTTTGGGAAGGCCTGGTCGAAGGAGCGCCGCCGCGCGAGTCCGCCGGTGATCTCCTCGGTCGCGAAGTGGTCGGGCAGCTCGATGCGCACCGAGCGAACCCCAGGGACCGCCTCGACCGCGTCGCGCGCGTCCTGCGCCATCAGGAACACGAAGTTCGGCGCGCACCAGTAGGTGGGCAATCGGAGCTCGATGGTCACGTCTCCCCCTGGCGCGACCACCGCACGGGCGAAGCCCAGCTCCGAGAGGGAACGGTCGAGCTCTGGGTCGATGACCGTTTGCAACGCCGCCTCGACGTCGCTTTCCAGCTCTTGACGTTGTCGCATCGTTCCTCCCAGGCGGGTGGGCGAGGGAGATGCCACGAATGGCATCTCCCCAGCTCGACGTCGATCAATTGGAGTGGAGCTTGCTTCGTGAAGCGGGCGACCGCCCGCCCTCGATCACGGCCGGGGCGTGCCCGGGCTCCAGGTGTCGGCCACCGTTGGCCCCGTTGTTGCCGTTGGCGGGTCCGGTCCCGGTCCGCCGGGCGTCCGGCACGTACTCCCGGAAGAGGTAGCGCTCGCCTTGGGCCTTCACGATCGGAGGGAGGATGAGCCAGATCCCGAGGCCGAGGATGATCGCGAACGGTCCCGCCATGGCGACCAGCTCCAGGAAGGAGTCGACCCCCCCACCGCTGTGCAGGAAGATCGCCGCCAGCAAGGCTGTCTGCATGATCTCAACTCCCTACAACCTGACGATGTTCAGGGCGGTGGACACGGTGTCGAAGTTGCGCACCCCCGATGCCCCCCGGACCTCGACCAGGCCCCCAATCGCCATATCCGCCTTGCCCACCGGTATCAACTTCTCGGTCTCGAGCACCGTGCCGGGGAGCGTGAGGTTGATGGTCTGGGTATGTCCGGGTGCGACCGTGCCTTCGGTCGAGAGCCGCATCTCGTAGTCGTAGGGTCCGGTCTTGGGCACCCCGACCGCCGGGTTCCAGAAGGTGAGGTAGGCGGGCCGGAACGAGGCCACCTGGACCGGGGTCCCCGAGGTGTTGTGAACCCGCACGCTGAGGGTCATGACGTGGCTGACGCCGTCCCAGGTCGCATTGACCGCCTGAACGCTGGCCAGCTGCTGGGGTGGGGCCACGGATGGGACCTGGATCCAGTCCGACTGCGGGGGTAGGGTATTCCGGTACGCCACCTGCTGGTAGACCAGCCCCAGGACCAGCAACAGCGCGGTGAGGCCGGCGATCACTGCGGACTGCACGTGGTCACGTTTGGTGATCAGACCTACGGCCTCTCCTCCGTCCTGGTTCAGCGGCAGCTGGTTGGACACCGCAAGCCTGGTGACGGTCGGCTTGCTCCAGGTCCACTTGATCATCCAAGCCAGGCCCAAGATGAAGGTGAGAATCGAGAACCCCACCACGAACCACTGGCCGTACGATTCGAGGTCGATGGTCTGACCGTTGAGCAGGGTGATCAGGTTGGCAAAGCCGGTCGGCGATGGGGTCACCCGGATCCATTGGCCGGGACCGATGATCGTCCCCGACTCCCTCACAGCCAAGCCCGGGTGGACGTGCCAGGTGCCCGGAGAACGGCCGGCCAGGGTGAGCTTGAAGTTGTAGATGCCGCCCTTGTGGCAGAAGAAGGACTGTGGGGTCTCGACGCCGTTGATGACCCGGTCCTTGAGCACGAACTGGGCCCCCGGCTCGACCACGGTCAGGTAACAGACGTCGGGATTGCCGTTGCTCAGATTGTTGGGCCAAGTCTCGAGGATCTTGGCCGTTCCGGTGATCGTTACGGTATCGCCCTGCTGGACCGTGGTCTTGGAGAAGTTGACACCCCACCAACCCACGGTCTGCATCCGGGCGAACGCGTCCTGGGCCCGCTCACCGTGGGCGAACACCGGGGTGGCGCTCCCCAGGACCAGGCCCAGGGCAGCCGCCGGTGCCAGGGCCGCCAGGAGGACCCAGCGCAGCGCTCGCTTCATCATCTGCCTCCCGCCGTGTCAGATCTGCTTGAGGAACCGTCCGATCGGCCAAACCGCGAGGTAACGGCCGATGAACTGTCCCACCCAGTACCCGAAAATGGCCAGCACGGTGCCGAACGCCAGCGACACGTACTGGGTCTCCTGGAGGAAGGTACGTAGCGAGTCGCGTTCGATCACCCGCAGGTACTCCGGGGTCTGGGCACGGATGTAGGTGATCCCCTGGACGTCGGCCACGGTCAACGTGTGGCCCATGAAGTGGACCGGTTGCAGGAAGGGGGCGAGGATGGCGTAGTTGGAGACCCAGAAGGCCAGGGTCCACAAGCCCGCTCCGATCACCGAGACCACGATGAAGCTCCTGGTCTCCAGGAGCAAGAAGTCGAGAAGGATGCCGGCCGGGATCCAGGTCGCCGGCCAGACGAAGTTCATGGGGTAGTTGACGAAGAACTTCCACTGGACGACCCGACCGATCCAGGCGGCCACGAACACGCAGCAGGCGGTGTAGGTGGCGCCGGTGGGGAATCTCCAGGCTCGCCATTGGATGAACTGCAGAGCGGAGGGGATGATGATGGTCGCGAAGGGGGTGATCGTCATCCACCACTCGCGATCCTTCCAGTCCGTCCAGAAGTCCCAGTCACCGGCGAACAGGAGTCGGGTGATGTCGGCCGCGGCCGCGACCACGAAGGCGGCCGTGAACCAGAACATGAAGTCCCACTTGCGGTCGATCCAGCGGTACCGCTTGAAGACGAGCCTCCTCAGCTCGTCCGCTTTCCTGTCAACGGGGATGGCGATGGCCATGTCTCGATCTCCAATTCACCTCGGGCCCGGCCGAGCTCGATAGGCAATGGCGGACCGAGGCCGGTCCGCCATTGCGGTCCGAGCCGTGTCCGGCTACCTGCTGGTCACCGTGGCGGTAGCCGCCTCGACCGGGCTTACCCCTTCTTCCTCGTCCTTCTCGATCTGGTAGAGACGCAGGATCGTCTCACCCCAGAGCGCGAAGATGCCACCGGCCAACCATCCGTAGAGCACGAACGGCCAGTGGAACCACACCGAGAAGAACTCCTCGGCTCCGGCGTTGCCCAGGTTGACGCTGTGTCCCCATTCGTTCATGGCCACCTGAGCCACCTCGGTGACCGTGGCCGCGATGAGCAGGAAGAACGACCAGGGGAAGCCCTTCCAGGCTCCGTACACCGCCGGCAGCCGGGTTCGCCCGTAGAGGTAGGTCCCGATCGCCAACGTCACCCCGAGCGGGAAGAAGAAGTAGAACATCGGGTCGTGGCTGGGTGTGAAGGCGGTGTCGCGGACCAAGGTCTGGTGCCAAGCGCCGTCCTGGTTGGGGAAGAAGCTGGCTTCGATGTACAGGTTGACGCTGGTGGCCCCGACCAGGCCCCAGAAGACGGCGATCCTGCGGACCTCCTCACGGCGGCTGATCACCATGCCCAGCGCCTCGGGCAACCGCTTCGCCGACCTGATGATCCAACCCCACCACAGGATCGTGAACAGGCCCACGATGCCGATCTCGACCGCGACCAGGAACTCGTAGTACCAGAAGAACTGTGGCGTCGAGGAGTCGGTGCCGATGCTGAGGGCGGTGAATCCCTGGTAGACGCGGAAGACCGCGGCGGCGCCGAGCAGGATGGGCACCGCGAGCAGACCCCACTTCCATCCGCCCATCCAGTCGATCGGGCCCTTGCCCGGTACGCGCGGAGCGTCGTAGACCTCGGGTTGCCGTTCCCGAACCGCCTCCGGCGCTCGTGCTGATTGAACGATTTCCTCCACCGGATCACCCTCCTGGCGTGTGCGATGTGGCTGAAGCCCCCCTCTCACCGGGTGATGCAGCCCTCGCTCCCAGGAATAGTTCGTCCGGGGTCGGGGACCCGAGATCAGGATTTCAAATGGTGAGCAGGTGGGCGCGCGCGATCCGGCCAGCGATCGTCCGCAGGGTACCGCTCAGCTCCTCGAGGTCTCGCAGCCGCCGCTGCGGGAACGACAGGGCGACCGCCCCGACCAGGCCCTCGGCCAGGACCGGGGTGGCCAGGCAGGCGTTCCCTGGCAGGTACTCGCCGTCCTCCACCGCCAGCCCGCTCGAGCGCACTCGATCGAGCAGCTTGAACAGGGTCGAGGTGTTGGTCACGGTCCTCGAGGTCAGGGCGTGGAGGGGATGCCGGCTCACGTAGTCCTGGACCGCCTCGTGATCGAGGAAGGCGAGCACGCAGCGCCCTAGGGCGGTGGCGTGGGCCGCGTCCCGGAACCCCACCCAGAGGTCGATGCGGGGATAGCGAGGGCTGTCCTCGATGGCTTTGACCACGATCTCGCCGTCCTCGTAGCGGGCGAAGTAGGCGGCGGCTCGGGCCTCGTCGCGAAGCGCGGTGAGGGCCGGCCGGACCCGTTGCCGTACCACCTGTAACTCCCCGGCGTCGAGCAACCGAGCTACCTCGTCTCCCAGCACGTAGCTCCCGTCCTCGAGGCGCTGGAGGTAGCCCTCGAAGGTGAGGGTCCTGAGCAGGTGGTAAGCCGTGGCGAGAGGAAGGCCGGCCTTCCGGGCCAGCTGCTTGGCCGGCGCTCCACCGGGCGAGGTCGCGACCGCCTCGAGCAGGCGAAGCGCGCGTTGCACGGAGCTGATCAAGGTCGGTCTGGAGCCCGGTGGCCCACCCAGGGGCGACGACGCTCCAGCCCGGATCGGTCGGCTGGTTGCCGCCATCTGCGTGGCTCCCGTCCCCATACGCGTCTCTACCTCGGTAACCCCCTCGGGTCGGAGGGGGGTGGTTGGTCTCTCCAACCAAGTCCTGAGCCCGATTAGACGGCAACCCTCACCGAGTTGAGCTGTCTCGATTTGAGACGGGGAGGGATGTTCAGATGGACGTTGTAGTAGCTAAGCTAAAGTAGGGTTAGTAGAAGCATCCATCTGGACTGCGGTCCTGGATCGTTCGGGGAGCTGCCATGGACGGTGACCCGACTCGCCGAGATCGAAGGCGCTGGAGCTGCCGCGAGCGGTTCCTCGGCGGCGCCGGAGGGGGAGAGGGCATACGACCGGCGATCGTCCGTTCCTGGACCCGCTCCCGGCAGCGCGGCGTTCCGCCGGACGATACCCCCGAGGTCCCTGCCCTGGACTTCGATCCCGAGCAGCGGCTGCTGAGGCTTGCTCTGCCAGTCCTCGACCGCCTCGCCGACCAGGTTCAGGACGTCGACATGACGGTGATCCTGACCGACGCTCGTGGGCTCGTTCTCGACCGTCGGGCCGGGAGTGCCGGCCTGCGTCGGGGCCTTGATCGGGTCTACCTCGCCCCTGGCCACCTGTACGCGGAGGCGACGGTAGGGACGAACGGGATCGGCACCGCGGCGGAGGAGGGCCAGCCGGCCTGGGTGATCGGCAGCGAGCACTACGTCGAGTGGCTGCGCTGGCTGTCGTGCGCTGGTGTCCCCATCCGCGATCCCATCACCGGCCGGATCGAGGGCATCCTGGATCTCACCTGCCGGCTCCGCGACACCAGCCCGCTCATGCTCCCCTTCGTCCGTGAGGGGGTACGCCAGATCCAGGAGCAGCTGTACCGAGATGCCTCCGACGCCGATCGGGCGTTGCTGGATCGGTTCATCGCCGTCGCGCGGCGGACGCGGCGTCCGGTCGTGGCCGTGAACCCGCAGACGGTGATCAGCAATCTGGCGGCGGCCCGGCTCCTGGAGCCGGCGGATCACGCTCACCTCTGGAGCCAGATCGGAGGCGCGCTCGTGGCGGGGATCAGAGGTCCGGGCCAGGTCCACCTCTCCAAGGGGATGGTGGCCAACGTGCGTTGCGCTGCCGTCGACCCCGACCGACCTGAGCGAGGGGCGGTGCTCGAGCTGGATCTGGAGGGGCGGACGCAGGGGCAGCGGAGCGGGAGGTGCTCCGCGATCGTGCCTCCCCCGCCAGGCAGGAGTCCTGCCTGGCGGCGGGTGGTCCAGCTCGCCGCCGAGCTCGCCCGATCCCCTCTCCCCGTCGCGATCACGGGTGAGCCCGGCAGCGGCAAGCTCGAGCTGGCTCGGTACCTCCACGACCTGGCCGGGGGCCAGGGGCCGTTCACGGTGCTGGACGCGGCCCTGGCCCGAGTCGAGGGCGGCGCTCGCTGGAGCGCTCGGGTCCGGGAGCGGCTGGCCCAGGCGGGCGGGAGTTTGGTCCTGCGCCACCTCGACCTGCTTCCCCGGGCCGGACTGAGGGTACTGGACGCGATTCTGGAAGCGGCAGGAGGGGCGCCCGGTCCGCGCCTCGTGGCGACGATCACGAGCCCGTCCGGCGAGGGGGGGCGGACCGACCTGCCGCTCGGCGACCGCTTCGCTGCGGTGGTGCACGTGCCGGCGTTGCGCGAACGCCGGGAGGACGTGCCGGAGATCATCCCGGCCTTGATCCGGCGGCACGCCCGGCCGCCGGGCCCACGCTGTTCCGAGGACGTCGTTCGGGTGCTCTCCCGCGGCGAGTGGCCAGGCAACGTACGCGAGCTCGAGGGGGTGATCAAGCGGGTCCTGACCCGACGGGGCAGCGGGGAGATCACCCTCCACGACCTCCCCGCCGAATACCTGCAGGTGCCGAGCCGTCGGTTGAGCGCGATCGAGCAAGCCGAGCGAGCCGCGATCCTCCAGGCGATGGAGCGGGCGGGCGGAAACAAGTCGCAGGCGGCGGCGATGCTCGGCATCGGCAGAGCCACGCTCTACCGCAAGCTCAAGGAGTTGGGCCTCGGCCAGGCCTGAAGGCCGTCGTTCTCACCATTTGAAATCTGGCCACACCAGAAACACGTGTGGCCTGGGTATCAAGGAGGCACCTTCCCCTCTCCAGGGTGAGCGGCTTCGCGAGAGTGAGCCGTGCCTAGCCACGGTAGGGCGACCAGGAGGTGCTGATGTACAGACACAACGGCGAAGACATCTTCGTCGTCGACGGGCACGTACACTTCTGGGACGCCAGCCCCGCGAACTGGCGGAATCCGAAGTACGCTGAGGGCTGGATCAACTGTTTCTACGACTACCATCGGAACCTGAGCCCGGCGGAGTACGTCTGGACGCTGGAGGAGTACCGCAAGTACCCCGAAGAGCGCATGATTCGTGACCTCTTCGAGGAGGGGTATGTCGACATCGCGATCTTCCTCCCGACCGCGCTCAAGGACTTCTACATCAACGGCTTCAACACGCTCGAGCAGGACGCCGTCCTCAAGCAGAAGCATCCTGAACGGTTCGTGCTCTGCGGCCGCTGGGACCCTCGCGACGAGGCCGAGGGGCTGGCCACCTTCGAGGAGGAGGTCAAGCGCTACGGGCTCAAGGGGGTCAAACTCTACACCGCGGAGTGGAAGGGAGACTCCAAGGGCTGGAAGCTCACGGATCCCTGGTCGCGAAGGTATC
Organism: Candidatus Dormiibacterota bacterium; assembly: GCA_035653475.1. Taxonomy (GTDB): domain Bacteria; phylum Chloroflexota; class Dormibacteria; order Dormibacterales; family Dormibacteraceae; genus CADDZO01. Next base: position 7,900 of record DASRBU010000392.1, read on the forward strand.
TGGACAAGTGCGCAGAGCTCGGGGTCGTCAACATCCACGTGCACAAGGGACCAACGATCTGGCCACTGAACCGGGACGCGTTCGATGTCTCCGACGTGGACGAGGTGGCGACCATCTACCGAGACGAGTTGCGCTTCATCGTCGAGCACTGCGGCTTGCCCAGGCTGGAGGACTTCTGCTGGATCGCCACCCAGGAGCCCAACGTCTATGGCGGACTCGCCGTGGTCATGCCCTTCATCCACGCCAAGCCTCGGTACTTCGCCGAGGTAATCTCCGAGCTGCTGTGGTGGCTCGGGGAGGAACGCCTCCTCTTCGCTTCCGACTACGCACTCTGGAGTCCCAAGTGGCTGATCGAGAGGTTCATGGCCTTCGAGCTGCCTGAGGACATCAAGGAGCAGAAGGGGGTCGACCTGACGTTGGAGACGAAGAGGAAGATCCTCGGCCTCAACGCGGCCAGGCTGTACGAGCTGCCGGTTCCCGCAGGGGCTACCGCCACCGGCTGAGGAGGTCGCGAGGAGGAGGGTCACCGAGCTGGGATCGATGGGGGCCGGGACACCGGCTTCCATCATCCCTCATCGGATCGCGGTTGGGGCATTTGGAGGTACCCAGATGAGCTGGCTGGATCAGGCGATACAGTTCGTGACCTCCCTCTTCATCTACTTCGTGATCTTCTCTGCCATCGGCATGCTCTTCTACTTCCTCGATCGTCGGGTGCGCAAGCGCATCAGTCGGACCGTGCGTTGTCAGTTCTGTGGGGAAGAGGTCGAGATCGGCCTGCTCCAGAGGGAGTTCGGGAAGTGTCCGGCCTGCGGCCGCCGCCAGACGACGGTCGGTACCCGCGAGGACCAACCGGTGGATCGTGGCGCCTGAGTCGGCCGACGACGAGCACAGCACGCCAATCCCACCGATCTCCGGGAACGCAGAATCGCTCCGGTCGAGGTCTCTCGTTCCTATGGGCGCATTCTGGAGTTCGCTCACGATGTGAAACCTGTGTACTGCTCGGTCCGCCTGCCAGCCGTTACTCCTGAAAGAACAGAGCCGTATCCCTCAGCGAGGGAGGATCTTCATCCATGCGATGCTGCTCAGGGAGCCGAGAGGGAAATCCTTCCCGACGGAGCATGCTGCGCTACGGGGTGATTGGTGGCCTGGCCCTGCCGCTGGCCCAGCTCGGTCACCTCCTGGCCTACTGGATGCGGTACGGGGAGGGGGCGCTCAGGCTCCAGGCCAGCGGCGTCCACGGTTACTTTCCGGCCACGGCCGAGACCAGCCTTGCCCTCCTCGGTAGCTTGCTGGTGACGTTCCTCCTCCTGATCGGCCTCGGCCGGGCCTGGAACGGGCGAGGCCAGCCCCTCGAGCCCGGTTGGCCGGTGGCCTCTTCGGCGCTCACGCTCTTCGTCGTCCAGCTCCTCGCCTTCGTTGGCCAGGAGCATGCTGAGGCCCTCTTCCAGCAGGGCCGAGTTCCAGCGCTGCTCCCCTTGGCCGCCTACGGTGCCATGGGGCAACTACCGGTCGCCCTGGTCGCGGCTGTGGCCTTGGCCTGGGCCACGCGTCGGGCCCGGCACGCCATCGCCTCCTTACGCCGGTCGAGAGCGGTGGCGATCCGGCCCTCCCCGACGACGGCGCTCACCTGTCTGCGGCCCCAGCCCCTGGCCGCGGTGGTCTTGATTGGCTCTGTCTTGGCCGTCGCCGCCAAGCGTGGACCTCCTTCCCCTCCGAGCTGCGCTCCAAGCACCTGAGGTAGGGAGTCACAGGGGGCGCGGCCACGGCCGCGCCCTCGGAGGAAAGGAGGTCATCGTTGAAGCGGCTGGCATCGACCACGTTGGTGGTTGGGCTCTCGACGTTGGTGATCGCCTGCGGGGCACCCGGCCTGGCCAACGCGCCGCCGCCCCAGGCCCGACACTTCACGATCCGGGTCACCGGTGGGCACGCCGACGTCGCCCTGCTCAAGGCCTATCAAGGTGACACGGTTACGATCACCGTCTACGCCGACCGGAGCGAGGAGATCCATCTCCACGGCTACGACCTGCGCTTCCATCCTCGCCCCGACCATCCAGCCACCCTGACCTTCACCGCCAACCGGACCGGGATGTTCGAGTACGAGATCGAGGAGTCCAGCACCCATCTCGGCAACCTGGAGATCGACCCTCGATGATGGCGTCGGCGCCTCTGCTGCACGGCTTTGGTGCGCGCTACGACCTGCCCATCCCGCTAGCCCTCTACCTCTACGCGGCAGGCGGCGTGGTGGTGCTGTCGTTCGCGCTGGTGGCGGCGTTCGCGAGTTCCAAGGTCGGCGAGGCGGCGGTCCGCTTCCCGCGCCTGCCGGCGCCTTGGCTGGCGGCGGCGTTGCGGTCCGGTATTCCCCGCGCCGTCGCCGGCACCCTGGGGGTGCTCGCACTGCTGGCGGTGATCGTCTGTGGCTGGGCTGGATCCGAGGACCCAACCAAGAACCCCGCCGAGTACCTGACCTGGATCTACTTCTGGGCTGGGTTGGTCATCGTCAGCGGCCTGGTCGGCAACCTGTACACGCTCTTCAATCCCTGGAGCGCCGTCTATGACCTCCTGAGCAGGGTCAGGAGCCCCGGCCCGCGGTTTCGGCTGCCGAACCGGGTGGGGATCTGGCCGGCGGTAGCCGGCTATTGGCTCTTCGCCGGGTTCGAGCTCGCCTCCGGCCTCGCCAACCGCCCCTGGGTGGTGGCGACCTTGGCCCTCGGCTACAGCCTCTACACCTTGGCCGGGATGGTCCTCTTCGGACGCGACCAATGGCTGCGTCGGTGCGAGACCTTTACCGTGCTCTTCGGCATCGTCGAGCGCTTCTCCCCGGTCGAGGTCGAGATGGACCTGGAGGGGAGGGTAGGGGCGGCCTGGCTCCGGCCCTGGGGAACCGGGCTGCTCACGGCCGTCGTCACCGGCTGGGACTGGATCGTGTTCGTGATCCTGATGCTCTCCAGCTTGGCCTTTGACGGCATCGAGGCCACGCCCGGCTGGCTTGGTCTCCAGGCCACGCTCGTGCCGAGCGGGGATCCGCTCCAGCTGGCGCTGGTCAAGTGGTTCGCCGGCTTGACCCTGGTCACCTTCCTCTTCCTCGCCGTCTTCGTCGCAATCATGCGGCTGGTGACCGCCCTCGGCCAGGGCCGCGATTGGCTCGCCCTCACCACCGCCTTCGCCTTCACGTTGGTGCCGATCGCCCTTGTCTACAACGCTGCTCACAACTACAGCTACTTGCTGGTGCAGTCCCAAGGACTGTTCCCCTTGCTGGACGATCCCCTGGGACGGGGCTGGCACCTCCTCCCGGCGCTCTCCGCCTACCGGGCCAGCTGGGCGCTAGCAGGTGCCGGCACGGTCTGGTACCTGCAGGTGATCCTGATCGTGGTCGGCCACGTGATCGCGGTCTGGCTGAGCCACCTCCGGGCCGGTGAGCGGTTCCGCTCCACTTCGAGGGTGATCGTGAGCCAGTACCCGATGCTGGCCCTGATGGTGGCCTACACCATGACCAGCCTGTGGATCCTGGCCCAACCCATCACCAGGGAGGGTTGACATGAGACGATGGTTGTGCGCGCTTGCCCTGGTGCTGCTCGGATCGTCCTGCGGGCAGGGGGCGCCCGATACCTCCATCCACCTGGGCGTCGTCTACCCGCTCAGCGGTCCCCAGGCACCCGGCGGGCGAGAGGAGCTGGACGGCATCCGCGCTGCCCTCCAGGTCGCCCGTCAGCGTCACCTGCCGCTGGCCGACCACATCCAGCTCGAGGTGCGCGACGTGAGGACCCCGGAGGAGGCGGCTGCCGCCGTCGACACCTTCGCCGCCTCCCACCTCCCGGTAGTGCTCGGCACCTATGGGAGCACGCTCTCCCAGGCGGCCGCCACCCGGGCGGACGAGCGTCACGTCGTCTTCTGGGAGACGGGAGCGGTCGCTGACCCGGTCACCACCGGCCACCGCTACGTGTTTCGAACCGTCGCCACCGGGAGCACCTTGGGGCGAACCGCGGCTGAGTTCACGGCTGAGGTCCTGATCCCAGCCAACGGCGCCGGCACCTCTCGAAGGGTGGCGATCGTGGCCGTGGACGACGTCTACGGCCGCTCGGTGTCGGACGAGGAGGTCGCCCGGGCTCGGGAGCTGGGCATCCAGGTGGCGGCGATCCTTCGCTACGACCCGCACCTCTACGACCCGCAGGCGATCGCGGCCCAGCTCGTCGCCGTTCATCCCGACTACCTCTGGGACGTGAGCTACGTGGACGACGGCATCGCCATCTGGCACGAGGTGGTGCAGAGCGGTCTCCATCTCCGAGGGGTGGTCGGGACCAGCTCCGCCTTCTGCATGTCGGAGTTCGGGAACCGGCTCGGGCGCGAGGCGGTGGGCGTCTTCGCCGCCGACAAGCCGGATGATCAGGTCAACCGTTCGGCGCTCGCCCCAGCGGCGGTCGCCCTGCTCGACGATGCCCGGCGTGCGTACCGGTCCATCCACGGAGGATCGACCATGGAGATCCCCGGGGTCGCCGGCTTCGTCGGGGGTTGGACCCTCTTCCACGATGTCCTCCCCCGCATCCGTGGCCCCATCACCCCGGACTCGGTGCGCCAGGCAGCCCTGACCGTGGACGTCCCCATGGGCGAGGAGATCAACGGCGGGGGGGTGAGGTTCGCTCCGCCCGGTGCCACCGATAGCGGCCAGAACCAGCGAGCGGTGGCGGTGGTCGGCCAGTGGCAGGGGATCGGGGTGATGCGGGTGGTCTACCCGGCCGCTTTCGCAACCGCCTCTCCCGTCATCCCGGAGGGAGACCGTTGGCCCGCCTCTTGAGCCGCTCTCGGTTGCCAGGGCTGCTCCTGACCGCGGCGGTGGGAGTGGAATGGGGCCGAGCCTTGGTCGAACGCCTCCCTTCCCTGGCCCTCCCTGCGCTCTTCGTCGGGGGGCTGGCGTTGGGCGGCCTCGCCCTCCTGGTGCCTCGGGAAGCCCTGGGACTCTCTCGTCGAGCCCTGCCTGCGCGGGCGCTGTCCGGCGGGGCCCTGGCCGCCGTCCTCCTCCTACCGGCGGCGGCCAGGTCGTTCGTCCCCGTGCCCCTGACCGGCCTGATCGGGCTGGGGGCGGCGATGGTCGCGGCCGGGGAGGAGATCGCCTTTCGCGGCGCGCTCTACGCGGCGTTGCGGTCCGCCTACGGACCGGCGGCGGCGGTGGTGGGCAGCACCGCCGCCTTCACCGCCGCCCACGCGCTCTCGCATCCTCCTCGCTTCCTGCTCCCGGTGGCCGGGCTTGGGCTCCTGCTCGGGCTCTGGCGCTGGGCCTTCGACGACCTGCTGGCCCCGATCGTGGGCCACGTCGTCGCCGACCTGGCGCTGTGAGGCAGCTGGTGGTGAGACGAAGGGGCTGGCTCATCGGCGCTGCTCTGGCCTACCTTCTGGCCGCCTGGCAGGCGCCCCCCGGCTTCTACGACGGGTTCAGCCCCCAGCGACCCTACAACTGGGTGTCGCCGCCACCTCAGTTGGCTCGGGGTAACAAACCTCCGCAGTCGGCGATCAAGGTCGTGAGCGTCGGTGAGGCCATGGCCTCAGGAGTGCAGGTGCAGACTGCTGACCAACAGGCGTCCCTCGTCATCCCGGCCGGTGCCCTGCAACCCGCACCCGGGGCGACCGCGGTCACGATACGCATCGATCCCGTCAGCGCCTTCCCCGATCCCCACGGTCTGGCCTTCGAGACCAACGTCTACCGTGTTCGCGCTGATGCCCAGCTGGTGAAGCCGATGAGCGTTGCCCTCACCTTCTCCAACCAGGTACCGGCTCCCAGCACCATCTACGAGGCCAGGATGGGGGACACGACCTGGAGGCCGCTGCCGACGCAATCCGCCTTCATCTACCAGCTCGACGGCAGCGCCACCGACTTCGGCTATTTCGTCGGGGCGCTTCCACCTCAGCGACGAACGGCGAGTGGGAGCCCTCTGGGCAGCCAACTGCTCCTGCTGGTCGTGGGCGGGCTCATCTTCTTCGTCTTGCTGGCCGGCATTCCCTACCTGATGTTGCGGCGGCGCTCACACCGCTCAGACGGATCCTGAACCAGGAGCCAGAACCCTGCGCGTGACCGACCGGATCACCAGAGGCGGTGGCGTTGGGCTCCGAAAAGAACGTCGCCTCGTGGCGACGCTCTACCACCCAACCACGAGCTTCGTGGTTCGCGGTGGGAGTTCGTGAGGGGGCATGCGGCGGTGAGTTGGGCGGGCTCGCGCACCCACGCTCGACGTCCCGGCCCGTGGGGTGCCAATGGGAGGCCGAGGATCGAGTCAGTGGCTGGCTTCGAACGTCGGTGTGCGCAGGGGGGAGCTCCACCAGATCCACGGCCACCGCCGGTGCCGGCACCGTGCGCTGCACGACGCTGAAGAAGACTCCACCTTGGTCCGGCCAGGGAGCGTGGCCGGGGGTGTGCACCAGGATCAGGAGGATGGCGCTGGCGTTCCGCCGCCTTCGCCGAGGCGAGGAGTCGTTGGATCCAGGGCTCCCGGTGGGCCGAACGGTAGGGCTCATCGCTCATGACCTGGTCGGCCGGGCGGTTGAAGGCGGCGGTGCCGGCCCTGCCCTGGTCGCGACCCCAGGGAAGGTCGCGCCGCACCTCCCCGGCGGCCAGGTACGGAGCCGATGGTCGTGCTCGACCGTCCGAGCCGACGCGGGCCGGGCGCCACCACCCGGCGCCGGCGGGTCTGGATCGAGGTCTTCTCGTCGGCCGAGATCACCTGATCGTCGGAGCCCAGCGGCCCCCTCCCAGATCCCCTGGGAGAGGTCGAGGATCACCCGTTAGTGTCCACGGATGTGGTGTACGAGAGGCGGAGCCACTACCCGTCCGCAGGACACGGGCCCTACCTTCTTCCGTCCGCGCCAGCGCTCGGCGCGGACGGGGAGGCCGTGTGGGTGTGGACACAGCGCCCCCTGCGCAGCTCGTGAGAAGAGCGATGGCCACCGTGTCATCCTTCGAGATCGCACAAATCGAAGAAGGAGGAACGACAACGATGGCCAACCCGTATGGAAGCCCAGAGCCTGATCCGCCAGCACCTCGAGGCGCACCCCGATGTGCTCCGCGGCTTGCTGCAGGGCGCGGCCGAGACCCTGATGCACGCCGAGGCCGACGCCCTCTGGGGAGCGGGCCACGGCGAGCGCAGCCCGGAGCGCGTGAACAGTCGCAACGGCTACCGGCCGCGGGATTGGGATACCCGCGCCGGCACCGTGAAGCTGGCCATCCCGCGCCTGCGCCAGGGCTCGTACGTTCCGGACTGGCTACGGGAGCCGAGCGGGCGATGGTGCCGGCGGTCGCCCAGGCCGACGTGGCCGGGGTGAGCCCGCGCCGGGTGGAGAGGCTGGTGCAGGCGATGGGCATCGAGGGCATCAGCAAATCGCCGGTCTCCGAGATGGCCAAGGAGCTGGACCAGATGGTCGAGACCTTCCGCTCCCGACCGCCGGCCCCTACACGTACGTCTGGATCGACGCCCTCGTGCAGCGCTGCCGGGAGGGCGGCCGGGTGGTGAACGTGGCGACCGCCATCGCCACCAGCGTCAACTCGGACGGGCACCGCGAGATCCTGGGCCTGGACTGGAGGTCCCCATCGAAACGTGTTTCGATGGGGTCCCCTTCACGGCCGAGGACGGGGCCAGCTGGACCGGCTTCCTGCAGGGCCTGGTGGCCCCGGGCCTGAGCGGGGTCAGGCTGGTCGTCAGCGACGATCACCTGGGCCTCGAGCAGGCCATCGCGCGGTCCTGCCGGGCGCCGGCTGGCAGCGATGCCGAGTGCATCTCCTCCGCAACCTCCTGACCAGAGTGCCGAAGTCAGCACAGACCATGGTCGCCACCCTGGTCCGCTCGATCTTCGACCAGGCCGACGCGGGCGCGGTGCTGAGTCCACACGAGCGCGTCGTCGAGCCGCTCCAGGGGCGCTTCCCGGACGCCGCCGGGCTCCTCGACGAGGCGGGCCTCGACGTGCTCGCCTTCGCCACCTTCCCGCACGAGCACGGGCGACAGATCCAACCACCCCCAGGAGCGCCTCAACCAGGAGGTGCGCCGCCGCACCGACGTGGTCAGCAGCTTCCCCAACCGGACCGCGGCGATCCCCCTGGTGGGCGCGATCCTGGCCGAACCGGAGGACGAATGGCTGGTAGCTCGGCGCTCCCTCGGGGTGGAGTCGCTGATCCGGATCCCGGCAGAGGTACCGGCCAATGCCTTGGCGGCGGCCAGCTGATGCCCACCGCGCCGCCGACCGCGAGGGTCTGGGAGAGCCCGAAGCGGGGGCAGTGTCCCGAGTACGTGCTGCGGTCGGGGCTGCCCCAAGGCCGACATCCGTGACGTCTGCCTGGGCGGCGCGGTCGTCACCGCGCTGCCCGGCGACGTCGATGCCAGCGGACGGGGGTGGTGGTGATAGCTCCACGGTCATCGAGGATGACCATGGCGCCCGCTCTTCCCCCACTTGATGTCATGAAGGGAGTGGGCCGCACTCCCCGTGGTTAAGGGCGAAACGCTAGGAGCCCCGCCGCAATCACAGCAACCGGCTAAGGAAGGAGGCCCAGTCATGGTCGACATCGGAGTCGACCTTCACCGCAAGAGCTCGCAAGTGGCGGTGATCGACAACAGCGGAACGGTGCTCTCAAATCGGAAGGTGCCGACCGCTAGCGACGAGCTCTTGAGGATCTTCGGCGAGTGGGAGCCGGCCGACCTGGAGGTCGCTTTCGAGGCCACCTTCGGCTGGGGCTGGTTCGCCGACCTCCTGGCCGACGCGGGCATCCCGGCTCACATGGCGCATCCGCTGGCCACCAAGGCATTGGTCGCTGGCCGGGTGAAGAACGACAAGGTCGACGCTCGGACCCTGGCCCACCGGCTGCGCACCGGCCTCTTACCGGAGGCCTGGATCGCTCCACCCGAGGTGCGGGAGGCCAGGCGCCTGGTTCGGAGGCGAGCCGGCCTGGTCCGGATCCGGACACGCCTGAAGTGCCAGGTTCACGCGGTGCTGGCCGAGCATGGCATCCGCTCGCCGATGGCAGACCTGTTCTGGCCGGGCGGCCAGCGCATGCTCTCCAAGCTCGAGCTGCCGACCATCGCTCAGGGCCGGCTGCAGGCCTGCCTTCGGATCATCGAGGAGCTGGGCGAAGAGGTCGAGGTCGCCGACCAGGAGATCGAGCAGCTCTTCAGCGGGATGAGCGGGTGCGGCGGCTGCTTCCCATCCCGGGCATGGGCTTCATCACGGCCGTGACCATCATGGCCGAGGTCTGGGACCTGCAGCGGTTCCAGTCTCCGCGCCACCTCTGCTCCTGGGCTGGCCTTACTCCCAAGGAGCACTCGAGCGCTGGCCACACCCGACGCGGACACATCTCCAAACAGGGCTCGCGCTGGGGGCGCTGGGTCCTGGTCGAGGCTGCCCCCCATGCGTTCCAGAACGTCCACCTGCGTCAGTGGTACCTACCGATCGCGGATCGTCGCGGCGACAAGATCGCCCGCGTCGCGGTCGCCCGGCGCCTGCTGACGCTGGCCTACTACGCCCTCCGCGACCCGCAGGGTTGCCGGAGTGTCCCTCGTCGACCCTGGTCGGGCGCGCTCGCCTCTTGTCATGGCCGCACGCTGACGGCCGCAGATCGTGATTGAGCCGCCGGGCCGCATGTTCACCACGGAACCCTCTACCGAATAGATGACGGGCCACCCTTACCCGGCCTGCGGTGATGGTGTCGCGGCAACGACCCGCCCCAGCTCACCCTTCGCTCCCCGGCCACCGCCGGCATCACCATGCATGGGTGCCGGTTGACAGGTTGCATCCGCGTCCTTTCCAGGACGACGACGGACGCGGAGGGTCCAGGGCAGTGCAGCCACGCAACGCTTGACATCCCGAAGCCCTTCATCGATGACACGACGTGACCCGCGCATGCCGCATCATCCAGTCGTCTGTCGTATCGAGGCCGGTCCACTACCTCGGACAACAGCGGTGCCCCGAGTGCCACCGCTTCTGCCGCGCCGCCGGTCTGGGTGGATGCGGTCCGGGCTGCGACCAGCTCGTGCTCATCGCCGACCTGCTCGGCGACCTCCAGGAGTTCGGGGCGTGACCACGACCCGACTCCGTCACGCGCCGCTGACTGGCTCGCTCACCCCCCTCCCCTTGACCCATTCCCCGGAGCCTCAACACGGCTCGTCGATTTCTAATGACTACGGTCTCGAGAGGGTTGACAAGTTCCGCACCGGGGAGCGAGGAGGCAAGCCCGGCCCGCGTCACGCCGGGAAGTGGGCCACCTCGTCGGCTCCCGCGAGGCGCAACACCAGCCGCATCCTCTCGGTCGCCAGCTCGGGATCCAAGAGCAGCCCAGCTTGGTCGGCCAGGAGGAAGATCCGAGCGAGGTGCACCGTCGACCGTGCGCTTTCCAGCCCCCCGACCATCTTGAAGTGGCGTTGGTGGCCGTTGAGGTAGGCGAGGAAGACGATCCCGGTCTTGTAGTAGAAGGTTGGGGCCGAGAAGATGTGTCGGGCGAGCGGGAGGGTGAGGGCGAGGATACGCTCGAACTCGTCCACGTCGCCGGCATCGAGCGCGAGGAGCGCCGCCGAGGCGGCGGGGGCGATGGCGTCGAAGGCGCCGAGGAGGGCGTCCGAGTAACGATCCCCGTCACCTTTGATCGTGGTCGGGTAGTCGAAGTCGTCGCCGGTGAACATGTGGACCGAGCGGGGCAGCCTCGAGCGCATCTCGACCTCACGCCGCTGGTCGAGGAGGGAGAGCTTGATCCCCTCGATGCGAGGGGCGTGGTCCCGGATCAGCTCCAGGCACACCTCCATGGCCTTGTCCAAATCCTCGTGCCCCCAGTAGCCCCGTAGCTGGGGGTCGAACACCTCACCGAGCCAATGGATGAGCGCGGGCCGCTGGAGCTGCGAGAGCACGCGGTCGTAGACGCGGAGGTAGTCCTCTGGCTGACGGGCGATCCGAGCCAGCTCGCGGCTGGCCATGAGCACGACCGCCGCCCCGCACCCCTCGATGAACTCGCATTGCTCCTCGTAGGCCGCCTCGATGTCCCGTAACCTGCGGGCGGAGCCGGGCTCGAGGTGGTCGGTCTGGGCCCCGCATACGACGCGCCCACCGCATGCCTTGGCCTCCGCCACCGTGCGTCGGATGAGCTCCTGGCACGCTGGCCAGTCGAGGCCCATGCCCCGCTGCGCCGTGTCCATCGCCTCGGCCACCCCCAGCCCATAGGACCAGATGTGGTGGCGGAAGGCGAGGGTTGCCTCCCAGTCGATGGCCGCGGGGGAGATCGGCGTGGTGTCGGCCCAAGAATCGGCCACCACGTGGACGGCCGCGTACGGGATCCGGCTCCTCGGCGGGGGTGCCTGCCTGGGATAGGCAAAGCCGCCGCGGGGCTGATAGTCGATCCAGCCTCCCTCGAGGGTGGGGAGCCGCAGGACGTCCGGCATGTGGTCACCCTCCTCTGTGGTCCAGGTTCGTTGTCGGCGTCCAGCCCCGTGCCTCCACCGCCTCCCAGTGCGCGCCGCTCGGGGTGAAGAAGAGCATTCTAGAGTGGAGGTTGACCGTCGGGCAAACGTGGGTGGGAACGACCACGACGCGATCGCCGACGCGTAGGCCAGTCCGTCCCTCTGGGGCGTTCAGGATCCCGTGCTCCTCGCTCAGACGGTCGAGACGGAGGTGTGGACGACCGAGGACGATGCCCAGCCCGCTCAAGCCATGTACCAGTTGCTCGTTCGAGAGCGCCTTCGAGCCGGCGTCGATCACGGCTCGGTCCGGGGCGGGCGTTGAGACGACGGTGGCGACGACGCCGAAGGCGCAGTCCTCCAGGGAGTGGCTGCCCAACGCGACCTGGTTCGCGTCCCCGAACACGTAGGTGCCGGGTCGGACCTCGGTGATGTCCTCCAGGTCGGGGACCATCCCAACCGTCGGCGTGGCCCCGATGCTCAGGACCTGGAGGCTGAGGCTCTGATCGCGCAGCGCGGCCGCGCTCGCTCGAAGCGCCTCCACCTCCTCTTCGGCAGCGCGTCGACGTTGCTCGAGGCTGCGGGCGGCGTAGGCGTGGCCGCCGTGGGTGAGCAGGCCGCGTACCCGATCAGGCCCGATACGGTCGGCCAACCGCAGCACCGCTTCCGCGGTCGGGGGGCCGGGTGGTGTCCCGAGGCGGTGCAGCCCGGAGTCGACCTCCCAGAGCACCATCACCGAGGCAGGCAGGGCCGTGGCCAGGTCGAGGTCGTCGACGGCCACAGCCAGCCGAGGCACCTGTTCAGCCAGCGCTCCGATCCAGCGTAGCTTGAGCCTGCCGACGGGAGGATGGGCGACTAGGAGGTCCTCCAGCCCTGCAGTGGCGAAGCACTCGGCCTCCCGCAGCGTGGCGACGGTAAGGCCGATGGCGCCGTGCCTCAGCTGGCGTTGGGCCACGAAGCGGCACTTGTGGGTCTTCGCGTGGGGGCGGAGGTCGACCCCTGCTCGATGGGCGAGCTCGGCCATCCTCTTGAGGTTCCGCTCCATGGCCGCCTCGTCGACGACCGCGGTCGGGGTGACCTCGCCCTCGGTCGCCGCCAAGGCCATCGCCCACTCCATCTCAGCTCGCCTTTGATCGGAGGATGGTGGGCCAGCGACGTTCATGGGCGCTGACCTGCAACGGGTCCGTGTCCGTGGCTCCGCTCCCACGATCAGTAGCGCAGGTGGCGCCCACCGTCGACCACCACGACCTGGCCCGTCACCCAGTCGCTGGAGAGCAGGGCGATGACCATGTGGGCGCAGTCGGCCGGCGAGGCGACGCCCTGGAGGGGGGTGGCCTCGCTCGCTGCCTGTTCCTCGTCGTCGGCCTCTCGATCGCCGATCCGGCTGCGGTACCAACGCGTCCGTGTCGTTCCCGGGGCGATGGCGTTGGCGCGAACGTGTGGGGCAAGGGCGAGCGCGAGCGTGCGGGTCAGGTGGTGGAGGGCGGCCTTCGAGACCGCGTAGGGGATCGAGGATCCACTGGCTCGTATCCCGGCGGTGGACCCCACGTTGACGATGGCTCCACGCGTGGAGCGGAGGTGGGGGGCGGCGAGGCGAACGCACCGGAACGCCCCCTTCACGTTCACCTCCAAGACCTCGTCCCAGATCTCGTCCGTCGCCGCGTCGAGGTCCTTGAAGTCGATGATGCGCGTCGTCCCGGCGCAGTTGATGAGGATGTCGAGGCGACGCCAACGGCGGATGGCCTCATCGACCATCCTGGCCACCTCGGTCTCGCTGGTCACGTCGGCTCGCCAGGCGAGGCCCTCACAGCCGAGCCCCGAGAGGCACTCCGCCGTGGCCTGGGCCTCCTGCTGGGAGTGTGCGTAGTTGACCACGATTGCCGCAGCGCCTGCTGCCGCCAGCGCCTGACACACGGCGCGCCCGATCCCGGTGCCGCCGCCGGTGACGATGGCCACCCGGCCGTTCAGGTCCATGGGCGTCGTCCCACACCGACAGGAGGCGTAGCTAGGCTCTCCTCCCTGGGGCTCTGGGGGCGCTCAGCGTTCCCCCGCCGGGCGGTGGCGGCCGCTCCAGGGAGTGGAGAGGAGCTCCCGGTCCCCCATCCAGCCGTCTCCCAGCCCGCCTCCGGCCAAGCGGAGGAAAACGGCGCCGGCGACGACGCGATGCCAAGCGGAGGAAGCTGCCTCCGACCGTGGACGGCGTTCATCTGCCGGTCCCATCCGATCGGGCCGGCTCATCGTGTGCCGGGCCTGGCCGCGGCCGAGCCTGGCTACCTCCCCGTTGATAGAGGTCGCGCCCGGCAACGAGGCTATAGATCTTCCCGTCGGCGATGGATCGTGTCAGCATCCAGAAGCCGCAATCGGGGTGAACGTAGGCGATGCGTTCGGGTGAGCCCAGGAGGGCCGCCGCGGCCTCGATCCGCCGCGCCACAGTGTCGGCGGACTCGATCTCGGTGCTCTTGATGTCGATGACCCCGATCCCGAAGCGGACGTTGGTCAGCTCTTTGAGCGGCTCCACCTCGGCGATCCCTGGACGCGCCACCTCGAGGACGACGTGGTCGGCGCGGAGGGCTGCGAAGAACGGCAGGAGCTGATGGAGCCGGCCTGGCTGGACGCGCTGGCCACCGTAGTTGCCGAAGCAGACGTGGACGGCTGGGGTGCCGGGGACGGCGTCCAACACCCGGTTTATCAGCTCCGCCGCCAGCTCTGCGTCCTGGGGTCTTCCCGGCAAGTTGGCCTCATCGATCTGGACCACGTCGGCGTCGATCTCCGCTACCTGGCCAGCGAGGACGTCCGCGATGGCGCCACCGAGCCCATCGAGGCCTCGGTAGTGAAGGTCGAGGAGGGAGCGGGCCAGCATGTAGGGGCTGGTGACGGTGAACTTGAGCGGTCGGCGGGTCAGTGCCCGCACCCGTTGATAGGCGCTGACGAGGTCGAGCGTACCCTCTCCGATCTCACCCTCGACCACGCCGGCTGGGTGGCGCCGGAAGCTCAGGTGGGGAAGGGAGGTGTGGAAGGCCCGGAGGTCGGATCGGGTGATCGTGCTCCGAACGCCTCTCAGCGGTCGTACGAAGTACTCGATCATCCCGTTCGTCTCGGGGTGGTTGGGATCAAAGCGCGAGAGCTCCCCATCGGTGAGCAGGTCGATCCCGGCTCGCTCCTGGAGGTGGAGAACGACGGCGGTGGCGTCCTCGAGGGCCTTGGCCGTGGGGTGCAGGCGTAGCCAATCCGGGAGGGGGTAGGAGCCGACCAGGGTAGTCCGGATTGACGGAGCCATACCTGGCCCCTAGTATAGGCGCGTTGATAACGTTGTCAGCAAAGGTTATCAGCAAAGGTTTGCGAGGCCGGGACGGCTCCCCTGCCCCAGGAGCGGCGGTGTGAGCGGGCGCTCGCCGAGGGATGGCCCGGCTCGATCCCGGGAGGGGCGAGCGGTCGCTCGTCGCGAGGCGGTAGAGGAGGACCGGCGCTCCTCCTTGACCGACGTCGCCCGGTTGGCCGGGGTCTCGGTCTCCACAGCCTCCCGGGCCTTGCGGCACAGCGGGATCCACCTGGTCGCCGCGGCCACGCGGCGTCGCGTCGAGGCGGCGGCGAAGGAGCTGGGGTACCGTCCCAACCCGCTCGCGCGCGGGCTCCGGGCCCGGCGCATGGACACCTTCGCGATCATGGTCCACGACGTCGCCGACCCCTACTTCGCCGAGATCGTCCGTGCTGCCACCTCCGCGGCCTCGGAGGCCGGGTACCTGACCGTGGTCTGCTCGAGCGACCGCGACCCGGACACCGAGCTTCGCTACATGGACCTCCTGATCGATCACCGGGTCGCGGCGGTCCTCTTCGCCGGAGGGGGCCTCGAGGACCGTGCCTACCAGCGTGCGATGTCCCATCGGATCGCCGCCATCCGCGCCTACGGGGGGGCGGTGGTTGCACTGGCGCCCAGGGTCGAGCGGTGGCCGACGGAGGTCACCGACAACCGTGGCGGGGCTCGGCTGATGACCGAGTACCTGATCGGGCTGGGGCACCGAAAGATCGCCTTCATCACCGGCCCCGCCAACGTGCACACCAGCATCGAGCGTTGGCGGGGGCATCGCGAGGCGATGCTGGCGGCCGGCCTGGAGCCGGTCATGGAGCAAGGGGACTTCCGGCCCGAGGAGGGGGCGGCCGCCACCCGTCGCCTCTTGGAGCGCACCCCAGGCTTCACCGCCCTCTTCGTGGCCAGCGACACGATGGCGGTGGGGGCTCTGGCCGAGCTCCGTCGACAGGGGCTACGGGTGCCTGAGGATGTCTCGGTGGCCGGGTTCGGGGACGTGCCCGGATGGGAGTTCCGGGATCCACCCCTGACCACGATTCGGAGCAACCTGGGAGCGATCGGTGAGGCAGGGGTGCGTCGTGCCATGAGCCAGCTGAACGGGACCGACAAGCCGCCTCGAGTACGGGTCCACCCGGTGGAGCTCGTGGTCCGCGGTTCGACCCGTCCGCTCGAGCGAGCTCAGGACGAGGGAGCGCCATGACCGCAGCCGACCTCAGCCGCGAGCCGGTGGCCTCTCCACGCGCCCCGGCGATCGAGATCGAGCGCCTACGCGTGGCGTACGGGCCGCTGGTCGCCCTCGAGGAGACCAGCCTCACGGTGGGGGCGTGTGAGTTCGTCAGCCTGCTCGGGCCGAGCGGTTGCGGGAAGACCACCCTGCTCAAGGCGGTGGCTGGCCTGGTGCGGCCGACCTCGGGCGAGATCCGGGTCATGGGAGGGTCGGTGGAGGAGGCCCGTCGGCAGCGGGCGTTCGGGCTCGTCTTCCAGGACCCCACCTTGCTGCCCTGGCGGCGGACCGAGGCCAACGCGCAGCTCTTGGCGGAGATCATCGGGGGCCGGCACTGGGACCCAGGGCGCATCGACGAGCTGCTCAGGGCGGTGGGCTTGAAGGGCTTCGAGCGGGCCTATCCGGAAGCCCTCTCCGGTGGGATGAAGCAGCGGGTGGCGATCGTGAGGGCGCTGGCCTTCGATCCCCAGGTGCTCTTGATGGATGAGCCGTTCGCCGCCCTGGACGCGTTGACGCGAGACCGGCTGGGCGAGGTGCTGCTGGACGTGTGGAGGCAGTCCAAGCCGGTGATCTTCGTCACCCATTCGATCGAGGAGGCCGTGTTCCTCAGCGACCGGGTGGTGGTGATGACGGCGCGCCCGGGTCGGGTCCTGGACGAGGTCCACATCGAGCTGGGCAGGCCTCGCACCCATGCCATGAAGGAATCCCACGAGTTCTTCCAGGCGACGCGGCGATTGCGAAGCCTCATCGACATCGCCCAGGGCGTTGCCGCCCAGGAGGGAGGGTAGCCATGGCGGAAAGCGACCTCACGATGGCTCGGCCGGCCGGCACCCCAACCACCCAGCAGGTAACGGGGGTGGTTCGCGCCATCGCTCCGGCCGTCTTCTTGGCTCTGTGTGTGGTGGCGTGGCAGCTGGCGGTCCTCCTCCTCCACGTCCGCACCTTCGTCCTGCCTGCGCCCAGCGTCATCATCCTTCGCATCGTCAGGTCCTGGCCGCAGCTGCTCCCCAACACCCTTGTCACCCT
The DNA here is from genome assembly GCA_035653475.1 of Candidatus Dormiibacterota bacterium. GTDB lineage: Bacteria > Chloroflexota > Dormibacteria > Dormibacterales > Dormibacteraceae > CADDZO01. The sequence continues at coordinate 24,863 of DASRBU010000392.1, forward strand.
CCAGGAGACGCTCATCGGCTTTGCCATCGGCTCGTTGATCGGCTTCCTACTCGCCCTCCTGATCGCCTACTCCAGCCTGCTCGAGCGCATCCTCTACCCGCTGATCGTCGCCTCCCAGGCCGTGCCGAAGATCGCGGTGGCCCCACTCTTCATCCTCTGGTTCGGCTTTGGCATCTGGCCCAAGGTCGTGGTGACGGTCCTGCTGGTCTTCTTCCCCGTGGTGGTGACCAGCGCCGAAGGCCTGATGAGCGTCGATCCCAACCTCATCGACCTGCTCCGCTCGGTGAACGCCAACCCGTGGCAGATCTTCATCAAGGTCCGCCTGCCCCACGCCCTGCCCCAGGTCCTGGCCGGCCTCAAGATCGGCATCGCCCTGGCCGTGGTCGGGGCCGTGGTCGGCGAGTGGGTGGGGGCCGACAAGGGGCTGGGCTACCTGATCCTGTTCGCCAACAGCCAGTTGGACACGACCTTGAGCTTCGCCTCGATCACGCTCTTGGTCGTCATAGGCGTGGTGCTGTTCGTGGCGGTCGATGCGATCGGTCGATTGGTCACCCCTTGGAAACGGGTCCGGACCCTTGACCCGGGGTTGTAGATGCGGATCCCAGAGAAGGAGGGAGGAATTGATGCGAAAGCTCCTGGCACTGGTACTCCCGCTCCTGACCGTCGTCGTTGCCTGCGGTGCCTCCGGAGGCTCCCCGGCCTCGAACACGACCTCGAGCTCCAGCTCGTGCGGGACACCCGTTCGCTTCACGGTCAGGCTCAACTACGTCTTGGACGACGAGCAGGTGCCCTACTTCTACGCCCTTGATAAAGGGTGGTACCGACAAGCCTGTCTCGATCCCCAGTTCCAGGCCAGCACGGGCTCGACCAGCACCGTGCAGTTGGTGGGGAACGGCAGCGCTGACATGGGGGTTGCCGACACCGTTGCCGTGCTCAATGGGTTGGCGCAAGGGATCGATCTTCAGGCTTTCGGTGTGGTCTACCAGCACAATCCCACCGCCTTGCTGATCCGGAAGTCGGTGTTGACCCCAGAGCAGCAAGCGGAGACGAAGCCCAGCAAGGACATCCTCTACGGGAAGACCTATGGCGCTGTCATCTCGGGCTCCCCGTTCATCTTCTACAAGGCCTTCGTGAAGGAGCAGAACCTGGACGCCAGCCGGATTCGTCAGGTGAACATTTCCCCTCCCGGGTTCACGGAGATGGCCACGGGGAAGGTCGACTTCATCGCCACCTTCTATCAGGTCGCCCCCGTGTTGGAGGGGTTGGGGGTTCCCCTCAAGATCTTCAAGCTGGAGGACTATGGCCAGAAGGCTTACGGCTTGAGCTACTTCAGCACCCCCAAGTGGATCGCCAGTCATGGTGAGGTGATCAAGAAGTTCCTAGCCGTGACGAAACGGGCCATCGATTACACCAATCAACATCCGGATGAAGGCGTGAGAACGCTCTGCACCTACAATCAGTCGATCTGCGCCAACGACACGTCGTTCAAGACCAACGTCGAGGAGTTCAAGTTGTACGTGCCCCTCTATCCCAATCTCACCCCTAGCAAGCCGATGTTCTGCATCAACTCGACCACCTGGAAGGCGACGGCTCGATTGCTGCTGGACGCGGGCGTGGTTTCGTCACTTCCCGACCTGAGCAACTCCTTCACCAACCGATTCATCTCGGGCTGCTGAGGAGCCATGGAGATCACACGATCAGGACCTTATAGCGCATGAAACTTGGAGTCTTCGTCCCCTCGTACCTGCTTCCTGGCCAGGACCGACAGCATGGTGAGCAGATCCGTCGTTTCGCGGCTCGGGCCGAGGAGCTGGGCTTCGCGTCACTGTTCATCACCGACCACCTGTTGACGGCCCGTCGCTTCTATCGGGTCAGCTGGACCGAACCCCTGATGACCCTCAGCCACGTGGCGGCGGTCACCAGCCGGATCCTGCTCGGCACCTCGGTGCTGGTGCTGCCGACCCGGCATCCGGTGGTGCTCGCCAAGGAGATCGCCACCCTCCAGCACCTGAGCGGGGATCGCTACATCTATGGGGTGGGCACCGGCTGGTACCCCCCTGAGTTCGAGGCGACGGGCGGGCGTCGGGTGGAGCGGGGCCGGCGTACCGACGAGGTGCTGGAGGCGTCGATGCGGCTGCTCAGCGGCGCCCGCCAGAGCTTCGAGGGGGGGTACTACCGGTTCCGCGAGGTGACGGTGGAGCCGCTCGGGCATCGGCCCTTGGTGTGGGTGGCCGGGGGGCGGCAGCTGGCCCACGAGGCCTCGCCCGACGCCAACTGTATGGATCCAAGGGTGCTCCAGCGGATCTGTCGCTGGGACGGCTGGATCGCGCGCCCGACCTCTCCCCCTGGGGAGATCGCCCTGGATTTGGCGGAGATCGACGCCGAGCTGCATCGTCAGGGGACCTCGCGCCCGGCCAGGTCCTTCACCGTGGCGCACGAGAACTTCTGCTGGCTCACGGAGCGGACGAGGCGTGACGAGGTGATCGCCGAGCAGCGACAACGGATGCTGGCCGTGGTCTCAGAGGAGCGCCCGTGGGAGTACATCGAGACGGTCTACCTGGTCGGGACCATCGACGAGATCCAACAGCGCATCCAGCAGCGGATCGATGTGGGCGTGGAGCACCTCTTCCTCCACACCATGACCGCCGACCTGAGCCAGCTCGAGCTGTTCGCTAAGCACCTGCTGGAGCCGTTCAAGGACGTGGAGCCAAAGCGGAGGTCGAACGTCGCTTGAGCACGGGGGCGCTGGCGGGCAAGACCGCGCTGGTGACGGGCGGCACCCAAGGCATCGGCCTGGCGGTGGCCCGGACCTTCCATCGGGAGGGGGCGCGAGTGATCGTGATCGGCCACTCGGCGACCCAGGCCGCCGCCTTGCGGGAGCGGCTGCCGGCCGATGGACGGATCACGGTCGAGGTGGCCGACGTCCGCGATCGCGCCGGCCTGGAGCGGATCAGGGCATCGCTCTCCGACCTCCAGGTCCTGGTCGCAAACGCTGGCATCGTGATCAGGGAGGAGGCCTTGCACCTCCCCGACGACGCCCTTCGGGCTATGATCGACACCAACTACTACGGCGTGTTCCTGACCTGCCAGGTCTTCGCCCCCTTGCTGCTCAAGCGCCCGGGTGGCCGAGTGGTCCTGACCAGCTCGATCAGCGCCGTGCACGGCCAACGGCTCCGCGCGGCCTACTGCGGGACCAAGGGTGGGGTCTCGGCCCTGGCCCGGGCGTTGGCGGTTGAGTGGGGGCCGCACGGCACCACCGTGAACGCCGTGGCCCCCGGCATCATCCGCACACCCCTCATCCAGCGCTACCTGGAGGAGCATCCTGAGCGCGCCCAGGAGGCCGTCGCCCGCACTCCGCTCCGACGGCTCGGGGAGGCCGAGGACGTAGCTGAAGTCGTGCTCTTCCTCGCCTCTCCGGCCGCTGGCTTCGTGACGGGGCAGACGCTCGTGGTCGATGGTGGGTTGACGGCTGGCAGCGATTGGTGGTGACGGGGGTCGGTCGGATGGACGGAGGCGGGCAGGTCCGCGGTCGGACGGTTGAGGAGATCCCGATCGGGCTCAAGACGCGGTTCAGCAAGACCGTCAGCGAGTCCGACGTGTACCTCTTCGCCGGGATCACGGGGGACCTTGATCAGAACCACGTCGACGAGGAGTTCTGCAAGCGGACCAGCTTTGGTCATCGGGTTGCCCATGGGGCGCTGATCGTTGGCTACATGTCGGCAGCGTCGAGCCAGATCCTGCGCGACTTCGACCGTCCCATGCTCTCGGTGGGGTACGACCGGATTCGCTTCCTGAGGCCGGTCTACTTCGGTGATACGGTGGTGGTCGACTACGAGATCAAGGGGGTCGATCCCAGGAAGGAGCGCGTGCTCGCCAACGTTGAAGTGCGCAACCAGCACGGCCAGTTGGTGGCGGTTGCGACGCACCTGATGCAGCTCGTCGACTGATGCCGATCCAAAGCCTCGCCGGCACACGAATCGCCGCCTTCACCCAGTTCTTGATGGGACCGGCCGGAGTGCAGTACCTGGCCGACCTGGGGGCGGACGTGATCAAGGTCGAGCCTCCGGGGGCTGGAGCCTGGGAGCGCCGTTGGGCTGGTGCCGATACCTTCCCGGGCGGGGTGAGCGCCTTCTTCCTCCTCGCCCACCGCAACGTGCGCAGCCTGACCCTCGACCTCAAGTCCGAGCTCGGCCTGGCCGCAGCCCGGCGGCTGATCGCCGCCTCGGACGTCGTGGTCGAGAACTTCCGGCCCGGGGTCATGGAGCGTTTTGGCCTCGGCTACGAGAGGGTCAGGGAGCTGCGCCCTGACCTCATCTACGTATCGGCTTCGGGCTATGGGGCTGAGACCTCGAGCCGTCACCTGCCCGGTCAAGACCTGCTCATCCAAGCACGCTCGGGCCTGGCCTGGCTGGCGGGACGGGAAGGGCGGGCTCCGGCCTCGGGCGGGGCGGCCATCGTCGATCAGCATGGAGCGGTGTTGCTGGCCATGGCGGTCCTGGCTGCGGTGCTCCACCGTCAACGCACTGGGGAGGGCCAGCGAGTCGAGGTGGTGATGATGCAAGCTGCCCTGGACCTGGCCACCGAGCCGGTCGTCTACCACCTCAACGGCAGCCCCATCCGCCAGCCTCGGGCCTGGATTGCGGACACGTTCCACGACGCTCCTTACGGGATGTACCCGACCCGTGATGGGTGGGTCGCGATCTCGATGACGACGGTGGCCAAGGTCCGCTCAGCCCTGGGTGGGGGAGAGGAGCTGGCCTCGTACGAGGACCCGGCGCTCGCCTTCAGCCGTCGCGATGAGATCAGCGAAGCGCTGGCCCGTCACCTCCGGCAGCTCCCCACGAGGGAGGTGATCGAACGCCTGCAGGCCCAGGGGGTCTGGTGCGCGGCGGTCAACGATCTCGAGACGGCGTTGTCGAGCCCCGAGGTCGCCGAACTCGACCCGATCCTAGAGTTCGAGCATCCAAGGGTCGGTCGGGTTCGCGTGCTCAAGCATCCGATTCGCTACGGGGCGGGGGAGCCCGAGCTCCGCCAGGTGCCGCCGGAGGTCGGCGAGCACACCGACCAGGTGCTCGAGGAGCTGGGGTATTCCCCCCAGGAGATCCAAACCATGAGGGAGAGCGGAGCGATCTAAGAAGTGGTGGAGCGGTTGCCGTGATTCGAGGGGCCGATCGGATCTTGACCACCCACGCCGGAAGCCTGGCGCGGCCCCCCCGCCTGCTGGAGCTGCTGGCGGCCCGAGCCCAGGGACGGCCGTACGACGCCGAGGAGCTCGACCGAGTCCTCCGGCAATCGGTGCGTGAGCTCGTCCAGCGCCAGGCGCAGGCTGGCATCGACATCGTGTCCGACGGTGAGCAATCGAAGTCGGGCTTCTTCTCCTACGTGCAAGACCGTCTCCAGGGGTTGGAGCCGGCAAGCGAGGATCAAGAGGGCTGGCGTCGGCCATGGGCGAGCGAGGTCGCGGCCTTCCCCCGTTACTACGAGCGGTACTTCCAGCTCAACATGCGGGGCGCCGGCCCCATGGCGTTCGTCTGCACCGGCCCGATCACCTACGTCGGACATGATCTCCTCCGCCGGGATATCGAGAACCTCCGAGCGGCCATGGAGGCAGCTGGGGTCACTGAGGCCTTCCTGCCGTCGACCGCGCCGCGGGTCCTGGGGGCCAATCGGTACTACCCGAGCGAGGAGGCGTACCTGGAGGCGCTCGCCGAGGCGCTCAGGGAGGAGTATCGCCTCATCATCGAGGCTGGCCTCATCCTCCAGATCGACGATCCCGGCCTGACCGACATCCTTGGCCCCGACCTCTTCGAGGATCCGAGGGAGCGGCGGCGGGAGGCCGAGCGTCACGTCGAGATCCTCAACCATGCGCTTCGGGGGCTGCCGCGGGATCGGATCCGCTTCCACACCTGCTACGGCATCAATCAAGGGCCTCGGATCCACGAGGCGACGATGGCCGAGGTCGTCGAGCACATGCTGAAGGTGAGGGCGGGCGCGTACTCCTTCGAGGCGATCAACGGCCGCCACCAGCACGAGTGGCGGGTGTGGCAGCAGCTCACGCCCAGCGAAGAAGTGGTGCTGATCCCCGGCCTGATCAGCCACACCACGAACGTGGTCGAGCACCCTGCGCTGATCGCGGACCTGCTGGTCACCTACGCTGGGCTGGTGGGGCGCGATCACGTGATGGCGGGCAGCGAGTGTGGGTTCTCGTCGCAGGCGACGTCGACCCCGGAGATCGATCCCGAGGTCGTGTGGGCGAAGTTCCAGGCCCTGGCCGAGGGAGCGCGACGTGCCTCGAGCCAGCTGTGGCCTTGACCTCCTCGGGTCCGCCACCGGCAGGTGAGGTTCAGGGCCTTGCGTTCGTGCCCGGGCTCCATGGGCGATGGAGGAATGGAGATGGTCCCGATAAAGCGGGTGGATCACGTTGGGGTGGTGGTGGCGGATCTGGCTCAGGCCAAGCGCCTCCTGGGAGAGACGTTCGGCCTTCCCCTGGTCCGTGAGCAGGAGGCGACGGACGGTGGCCTCTCGGCCGCGTTCTACCGCTGCGGCGAGGTCGAGATCGAGGTGATGGAGCCCAGGAGGCCAGAGGATCGGGCGGCCTGGCTGGGGGATGAGCGGTGGGGGCGGATCGAGCACATCGCGGTCGAGGTCGAGGATCTCGAGGCGACGATCACGGCCCTACGGGAGCTCGGCATCGGGGCTGAGCCGGTGGCCCAGGGCCTGCTCGGGATCAGCATCAGGACCGAGCCCGCGGCGACCCTCGGGGTCGTCTTCCAGCTCCTCCAGAAGGCCCGGTAACCTGCTGCCCGGCAAGGGGCTCGTCCCGAGCGATGGGCCGAGGCCCGGAATGGGGCGCCCGGTCGTGGCATCGCTCCGGCCCTCCACAGCGGGGGCTCGGTGACGCCGAGGGCACGGATGCGGGCCGCGGGCGGAAGGCGGTGCGTTCAGGGTCACCTCTCCACCTCCCCTGGCGGCGCTCGACCTGGACGCCGCCGGCAGCCGGAGGCGGGTCCCAGCCCAGCACCACCCGGCCCCATACCTTCCTTCGGCACCATCGAGCTGGCCTGTGGGCGTTGGTCCCGCCCGGTCGCGGCCCCGGGCCACCGGCGCCGGTCCCCTTGGGTGCCCAGTGCTAGTGGTGGCCGCCTTCTCTCGAGCCGTCTTTGGCCTTGTACGAGGGATGTGGACTGGGATTACCCCGGTACGCCGGACCTCCAAGATCGGGGGCTGTAGCCCCGGGAGGATGTTCGCCAGGTGGAGCGGACGATGCCGCAGCGACGGCGCCGGAGGGCGGTCACGGACAGCTTCAAGGCGGAGGTGGTGGAGCTCTGCCGGAAGGGGGATCGGTCGGTCCCCGAGGTGGCGCGTGAGCTCGACCTGACCGAGACGGCGGTCCGGCGGTGGGTGCAGCAGGCGGAGATCGACGCCGGTCAGCGGCCGGGTCTGACCAGCAGCGCGCACGAGGAGCTGGTGGGCGGCGCAACGAGGTGCGGGTGCGGCGCGAGGAGCGCGACCTCCTGAAGCGGGCGACGGCGTTCTTCGCCAGGGAGGCCCGGTGACCAGGTGGCCGTTCATCGAGGCGGAGGAGGTTGGACAGCGCCGCGTCAACCGGGCGTGCGCGGTCACGAAGGTCTCCCGGGCCGCCGACTCCGAGTGGCGCCGGCAGCAGCCGTCCCGGCGAGCCCAGGAGGACCGGCAGCGGTCCGAGAAGGTCCAGGCCAGCTTCGAGGGTTCCCGGCGGA
>DASRBU010000393.1:0-6340 GCA_035653475.1 Candidatus Dormiibacterota bacterium
GGCATGCGTCGGGTGATCGTGGCCGTGCCCTTCACCAGCGTCACGGAGCAGACCGCCGATGTCCATATGGGAGTGTGGGGACCGGAGCCCGTGCTCGAGCACCACAGCGCCCTGGACCTGGAGGCCCTGCCCGACCCCCGGCGGCGCCTCTGGATGCGGCTGGCCGCCGAGAACTGGGAGGCGCCGATCGTGGTCACGACCACGGTCCAGCTCTTCGAGAGCCTGTTCGGCCGGACCACCTCCCGCACCCGCAAGCTGCACAACGTCGCCCGCTCGGTGATCCTGGTCGACGAGGCCCAGGCCCTGCCCGTGGGGCTGATGCGCCCGATCGTGGAGATGCTGCGCCTGCTCTGCGCCGGCTACGGCTGCAGCGTGGTGCTCAGCACCGCCACCCAGCCGGTGGCCGACGTGCCCCAGCTGAGCTGGCTCGGGGAGGGGCGTGACCTGGTGCCCGAGCCACGACGCTTCTTCGAGCGCCTGCGCCGGGTGGAGTGGGTGACGGCGCGGGAGCGCTGGTCGGCGGAGCGGGTGGCCGCCGAGGCCGCCCGCAGCCCCCAGGCGTTGGTGGTGCTCAACACCCGCCGCGCCGCCGTGCGGCAGCTCGACCGCTGCGGCGTGGAGGCCCTCCACCTCTCCACCCTGCTCTGCGGCGCCCACCGCCGCCGGGTGCTGGCCGAGGTGCGCCACCGGCTGAAGCAGGGAGCGCCCTGCCTCCTGGTCACCACCCAGGTGATCGAGGCCGGGGTGGACGTGGACTTCCCGCTGGTACTGCGGGCGGTGGCGCCCTTCGACAGCGTGGTGCAGGCGGGCGGGCGCTGCAACCGGGAGGGGCGGCTGGAGCGGGGCCGCACGGTGGTGTTCGTGCCCGAGGAGGACCGGTTGCCGCCGGGCGCCTACCGGACCGGCGCCCACCTCACCAAGGGCATGCTGCGTCAACCGGGGTTGGACTTCGACGACCCCGGGGCCGCCGCCGAGTACTTCCGCCAGCTGTACCGGACGCTCGAGACCGACCAGCCGCGGGTGCTGGAGGCGCAGCGCGACCTGGCCTACGAGCGGGTGGCGGAGCGCTTCCGCATGATCCCCGACGCGGGCGAGCCGGTGGTCGTCCCCTACGAGCCCGAGGCCGGCCGGCTCCACGACCGGCTCGCCCGCGCCTCCAACCCCGGGGAGGCCCGGGACACGCTGCGCCGGCTCCAGCCCTACCTGGTCGAGCTGTGGCCGGAGGAGCTGGCGCAGGCCAGGCGCAGGGGGTGGGTCGAGGAGGGTCCGCTGCCGCTCTGGACCGGTCCCTACGACCAGGTCAGGGGGGTCGGGGTGTTGTTCTCGGAGGAGAGCCCATCAGGAGGTGGATGACGCGATGGATGACGTGGGGGGAGCGCCGCTGGAGGTGCGGGTCTGGGGGGAGCTGGCCTGCTTCACGCGGCCGGAAACCAAGGTGGAGCGGGTCTCCTACCCCTGCCCCACGCCCTCGGCGGCCAGGGGCATCCTGGAGGCGATCTTCTGGAAGCCGCAGTTCCGCTGGCTGGTGCGGGAGATCTGGGTCCTGCGCCCGATCCGGTTCTTCTCCATCGTGCGCAACGAGGTCAACTCGCGGGCCTCGCCGCGCAGCGCTCGGAGCTGGGCTCCGGGTGAGGCCTACTACGCCGAGGAGGACCGGGCCCAGCGCCACACCCTGGCCCTGCGCGACGTCGACTACCTGATCCGGGCCGAGGTGGAGGTGAAGCCCGGGGTGGGGGACGACCCGGCCAAGTACCGGGACCAGTTCCGGCGTCGGGTCAGGCGCGGCGCCTGCGCCTACGCGCCCTACCTGGGCACGCGGGAGTGCGTGGCCGGCTTCGGACCCCGGCGGGGCGACGAGACCCCGATCCCGGTGGACGTGGACATCGGCCGCATGCTCTTCGACCTCGACTACGCCGGCGACGGCAGCGGGCGGGGCGAGCCGCGCTTCTTCGAGGCCCGGCTGGAGCGCGGCGTGCTGCGAGTGCCGGCCGAGCTCTACGGGGGTCGCTGAGGTGCTGCTCCAGGAGCTGCGGCGGCTGGCCGGGTCGCCCGAGGTGGCGGCCGACCTGACCCGGGAGGGCTACGCCCGCAAGCGGGTCCGCCACCTGATCCAGCTCGACCGCGACGGTGGCTTCGTCGCCTGCGTCGACCTCGCCGGCCAGGGTAGGGGCGCGGCCCGCGGGCAGGAGATGGAGGTGCCGGACGTGGTCCGCTCCTCCGCCACCCGGCCGCTGCTGCTGGCGGACGGCCCCGACTACCTCTTCGGTCTCGACCCCGACCCGAAAAAGGCCCAACGCGCGGCCGAGCGCCACCGCGCCTTCGTCGAGCTGGTCGAGGACTGCGCGCGACGCACCGGCCTGCCCGAGGTGGAGGCGGTCCTGCGCTATCTGCGCGAGGCCGAGCCCCCGCCCGGCCTCGACCCCCGCGCCGAGCTGGTGACCTTCGAGGTGGAGGGACGCCGGGTGGTGGACCTGCCCGAGGTTGCCCGCTACTGGGTCTCGCGGCTGCGGCCGGAGGAGGGCGAGGGGGCGCTGCCCTGCCTGGTCTGCGGGCAGATGGCGCCGCCGGCCCGGGTCTGGCCGGTGCTGATCAAGGGTATCCCGGGGGGGCAGACCTCGGGCAACCAGCTGGCCTCCGCCAACGCCGAGGCCTTCGAGTCCTACGGGCTGAAGGGCTCCCGGACCTCGCCCGCCTGTCTCGACTGCGCGGCGGCGGTGGGCAAGGCCCTCAACTGGCTGCTGGGGCGTGACGCCCACCACCTGCGCCTGGCCGGGAGCGTGTTCGTCTTCTGGACCCGTGACGGCGGCCATTTCGACCTGGCCCGGCTGCTCAGCGACCCCAGCCCTGAGGACGTGCGCGAGCTGCTCCAGGCGCCATGGACGGGACGGAGGGGGGCCACCGCGATCGAGCCCGCCCGCTTCTTCGCCGCCGAGCTGTCGGCCAGCGGCTCGCGGGTGGCGGTGCGCTCCTGGGTGGACACGACCGTGCCCGAGGTGCGACGGCACGTGGCCAGGTACCTGAGCCGCCTGGCCGTGGTGCCCCCGGCAGGCGGGGAGCCCGGTCCCCTGGGCATCGGCTCACTGCTGCGCGCCACGGCCAGGGACTGGCAAGGGGTGCATCCCGAGGCCGGTCACGACCTGATGCAGGTCGCGCTCACCGGGGCGCCGGTGCCGCCCCGGCTGATGGAGCTGGTGGTCCGTCGCAACCGGGCCGAGCAGCGGGTGACCCGGCCCCGGGCTGCCCTGCTGCGGCTGGCGCTGCTCGCCAGTGGGGGCGACCGCAGCGACGAGAGCCACGATCGGGAGGAGATCTGGATGAGCAAGCTGGAGACAGATGAGCCGAGCCCGGCCTACCTCTGCGGGCGGCTGCTGGCCGAGCTGGAGGCAGCCCAGCGGGCGGCGCTGGGAAGGATCAACGCCACCGTGACCGACCGCTACTACGGCGCTGCCTCCTCCTCGCCGGCCACGGTCTTCGGGCCGCTGCTGCGCAACGCCCGCCACCACCTGGCCCGGCTCAGGAAGGACAAGGGAGCCATCTACCAGGCCATCGACGGGCGCATCACCGAGATCCTGGCCCGCCTGCAGGGCGAGTTCCCGGCCGTGCTGACGCTCAAGGACCAGGCCCGGTTCGCGCTCGGCTACTACCACCAGAAGGCCGAGGACCGGGCCGCGGCTCGGACCAGGAGGGAGCTGCGCGAGGCGCTCGACGACCAGGACGAAGGCGAGGAGACCCCGGAGGACGGGGCGAACCGGAACCCACAGGAGGGTGAGTGAGATGGGTGAGGTCTGGACCGAGAGCGGACGCCGCCACGACTTCAAGCTGATCTTCGACGTCACCGACGGCAACCCCAACGGCGACCCGGACGCCGGCAACCTGCCCCGGGTGGACCCGGAGACGATGCAGGGGCTGGTGACCGACGTGGCCATCAAGCGCAAGGTGCGCAACTGGGTGACCGCGGTCAAGGAGGACCGGGCGCCCTGGCGCATCTACGTGCAGAACCGGGGCATCGCCCTCAACACCCTGCACCAGGAGGCCTATGCCGCCGCAGGGCTGAGGTCGACCGGGAGCCGCCAGAGCCGCAAGGACGTGGAGCAGGCCCGGCGCTGGATGTGCGAGCAGTTCTACGACGTCCGCACCTTCGGCGCGGTCATGAGCACCGGCGTGAACTGCGGCCAGGTGCGGGGGCCGGTGCAGATCGGCTTCGCCCGCTCCGTGGACCCGATCACGCCCCTGGACCTCTCCATCACCCGGGTGGCGGTGACCGAGCCGGCACAGGCCGAGGTGGTGGTCAACGAGCAGGGCGAGGGGGCGGGCGGCAAGCAGACCGAGATGGGGCGCAAGGCCCTGGTACCCTACGGCCTCTACGTGGCCGTGGGTCAGGTGTCGCCCCTCTTCGCCCGCGACACCGGCTTCGGGGACGAGGACCTGGCCCTCTTCTGGGAGGCCCTGATCCGCTGCTGGGACGTGGACCGGTCGGCGGCGCGCGGGATCATGTGCTGCCGTGGCCTGCACGTGTTCACCCATACCTCTCCCTACGGCGACGCGCCCGCGCACGAGCTGCTCGAGCGCGTGCGGGTGAGCCGGCGGGAGGGAGTCGAGGCGCCGCGCCGCTTCGCCGACTACCGGGTGGAGATCGATCGCGAGGGGCTGCCGGAGGGCGTCACCCTCACCAGCCTGGTCGGGTGAGCGTGCGGTGCGCGACCCCATCCCGATCTCCGCCCTCCAGCACTACGGCTACTGCCCGCGCCAGTGCGCGTTGATCCACGTGGAGCAGGTCTTCGAGGACAACGTGTTCACCCAGCGCGGGCAGCTGGCCCACGCCCGGGCCGACCGGCCGGGGGAGACCGACCGACGGACCCGCTTCGCGCTCCCCCTCTGGTCGGATCGTCTCGGGCTGATCGGCAAGGCCGACGCCGTCGAGCTGCGCCCGGAGGGGCCGTACCCGGTCGAGTACAAGGTCGGCCGTTACCGGGGCTGGCGGCACGACGCCATCCAGCTCTGCGCCCAGGCGCTGTGCCTGGAGGAGATGCTGGACCGTGAGGTACCCGAAGGGGCGCTCTTCTACCGTGCCTCCCAGGAGCGCCTCCGCGTCCGTTTCACCCCGCAGCTGCGGGCGGAGACGGAGCGGATGGTCGAGGAGGTCCGCTGCCTGGTGGAGGACCGGCGGATGCCTCCGCCGGTCGCCGACCGCCGCTGCCGCCATTGCTCGCTGATCATGGTGTGCCTGCCCTGGGCGGTCAGCCGGCGACGGACGGGCCAGCTCCTGGCGAGCCTCTACCGGCCATGACCTTCCAGGTGCTCAACTGGCTCTACGTCCAGGAGGAGCGGGCCTCGCTGCTGCTGGACCACGACGCCGTTCGCGTGCGGGCACCGGACCGGGAGCCGGTGACGCTGCCCCTGCTCGCCATCGAGGGCATCGTCTGTTTCGGGACGCCGCACGTGAGCACGGCCCTCATCCAACGGTGTGCCAGCGAGGGCAGGGAGCTGGTGTTCCTCACTTGGTCCGGTCGCTTCGCCGGGAGGATGGAGGGACCGTGCTCCGGGAACGTGCTGCTGCGGCGGGCACAGCACCTGGCCGGCCTCTCCGAGGACCGTGCCCTGGCCATCGCCCGCCCGATCGTGGCGGCCAAGGTCCAATCGAGTCGTCTCGTGCTCCAGCGCGGCGCCCGCGAGATCGCCGGTCGGCCTGGCTCGGGGCAGCTGTCCACGGCGGCGGCGGCCCTGACCGAGATGCTGCCCCGGGTCCGTGAGGCGCGCACGCTGGACGAGCTACGCGGTCACGAGGGCGAGGCCGCCGCGACCTATTTCGGGGTGTTCCCGCACCTGATCAGGCAGCGTGCCTTCGCCGAGCGGTTCGACGGGCGCCAGCGGCGCCCGCCCCGCGATCCGGTCAACGCCGTGCTCTCCTTCCTGTACACGTTGCTCCGCATGGAGATCGTAGCGGCGCTGGAATCGGCCGGGCTCGACCCCCAGGTGGGGTACCTCCACACTCTGCGTCCGGGCCGTCCCGCGCTGGCCCTCGACCTCCTGGAGGAGCTGAGGGCGCCCCTCGCCGACCGGCTGACCCTGACCCTGCTCAACCGCCGTCAGCTGACCCTGGATCACTTCCAGGAAGAGCCCGGTGGGGCGGTCTACCTGAACGACCGAGGGCGGGAGGTGGTGCTTGCCGCGCACCGGCAGCGCAAGCGGGAGGAGGTGGAGCACCCGTTGCTCAAGCAGCGCATCCCCTGGGCGCTGGTTCCCCACGCGCAGGCCCGGGTCCTGGCCAGGCACCTGCGGGGCGACGTCGATCGGTACGTCCCGTTCCTGGTCCGGTGAGCGCCGTGAAGGGCATGCGGCG
>DASRBU010000394.1:0-9524 GCA_035653475.1 Candidatus Dormiibacterota bacterium
TCACCATCCGGGCGCCGGGGCCCGGCACCCGGGTCGAGCACTTGAGCGGCGGCAACCAGCAGAAGGTGCTGCTGGCGCGGTTGCTCACCCAGCGCCCGCGGCTGCTGCTCCTGGCCGAGCCCACCCGTGGGGTGGACGTCGGCGCCAAGGAGGAGATCCATCGCCTCGTCTTCGAGCTGGCCGACACCGGCGTGCCGATCGTGGTCGTCAGCTCGGAGCTGCCCGAGGTGGTGCGGCTCGCCGATCGGGTGATGGTCATGCGCCAGGGGCGCCTGGCGGCCGAGTACGCACGGGAGACGGTCGATCCGGCGGTCGTGCTCAACGCGGCCATCGGCGAGGAGGTGGGGCGTGCAGTCGTCTGACCTGGGTTGGGAGGGCAGGCGCCCGCTGATCCCGACCGCACGACCGTGGCGGGCCCTGCTGGAGAGCCGAGAGTTCACGATCTTCGCCTTCCTCCTGGCCTTGAGCGTCGCCCTCAGCCTGCGCTACCCCCAGTTCCGGACCCAACCCAACCTCGCCGACGTCCTGCTCAACGTCTCCCAGCTGGCCATCGTCGGCATCGGGATGACCATGGTCATCCTCACCGCCGGCATCGACGTCTCGGTGGGCTCCGCCCTCGGCGTCTGCGCCGTGGTGGTCGGCGACCTGCTCATCGGCACCCATGCCGCGGTCGTGGCCGTCGTCGGCGGAGTGATGGCGGGCGTGGTGATCGGCCTGACGAACGGTCTCCTGGTCGCCCTGGGCCGCGTTCACTCGATCATCATCACCCTGGCCATGCTCAACATCCTCCGCCTGGTCGGCTTCGCCCTGCTCCACGGGAACTGGCTGACCGGCATCCCCTCGGACCTGAGCGCCCTCGGCAACGGGACCGTGCTCGGGGTGCCGATCGCGTGGTGGCTGGCGATGGGGCTGGGCGGCCTGGCCACGTACTTCCTGCGCAGCCGCCCCAGCGGTCGCCATCTCTACGCCATCGGCGGGGACGTCGAGGCGGCACGGCTGGCCGGTGTCCGGGTCACCCGGCTCACGGTCTTCGTGTACGCGCTGACGGGAGCGCTGGCCGGGCTCGCCGCCGCCGTCTTCGTGGGCCAGCAGGGGCAGGTCCAGACCAACGCCGGCAGCGGCTTCGAGCTCCAGGTCATCGCCGCGGTGGTGATCGGAGGGACGAGCATCCTCGGCGGCAAGGGGTCGGTGGTCGGGACGGTGCTCGGCGCCCTGCTGGTGGGCGTCATCCGCAACGCCCTGGTCGTCGCCCACGTGCCGGCGCTGTTCGAGGGGCTGGTGCTGGGCGCGTTGATCATCGTCGCCATCGGCCTCGACCTGCTCCACCGGAGGAGGGGGCACTGATGGCCGCGGTGCCTCGCCCCGGCCGGTGGCTCCGGGCGGGGGGCCGTGAAGGTCTGATCCGGCTTTTGAGCGAGCGGCCCCTGTTCCTCCTCCTGCTGCTGGCGATCATCGTCGTGGTCAATGCCGCCCTGGTCCCCTACTTCTTGACCCTCGGCAACCTGCTGAGCCTGACCGCCTACGCGGTCGAGATCGGGCTCCTCGCCCTGGGCGAGGTCGTGGTCATCATCACCGGGGCCGGCGCCATCGACCTCTCGGTCGGCTCCATGGTCAGCTTCGCCAGCATGGTCTTCGGGCTCCTGTTGACGCGCGGTCACGTCCCGCTCTGGCTCGGCATCACCCTGACCCTGGGGTTCGGCGTCCTGATGGGGTCGGTCAACGGCCTCTTCGTGACCGTCTTTCGGTTCCCGGCCTTGATCGTCACCCTGGCCACGCTCTACGCCTACGCCTCGGTGCCGCTGGTCCTGACCAACACCGTCCCCATCTCCAACCTCCCCTCCGGGCTGTACCGCCTGACCGGCTCCCTGGATGGGGTCCCGACCCAGGTCGTGGTGGTGTTCATCCCGGTGGTCCTGGTGCTGGGGTTCGTGCTGCACGCCACGGTCCTGGGCCGGTACGTGTACAGCATCGGCATCAACGAGCTGGCGGCCCGCTTTGCGGCCGTCCCCGTGCGCTGGACGCGCTTCGCGGCCTTTTGCCTCTCGGGCCTGTTGGCGGGGCTCACCGCCGTCGTCACCACCTCGAGGTTCGCGAGCGCACGTCCCGATGCGGGGATGGGGATGGAGCTCCAGGCCATCACCATCGCCGTCCTGGGAGGTGCCTCCATCGCCGGGGGCTCGGGCACGGTGGCCGGGGTCGTGCTGGCCACGTTGCTGGTGACGGTCATGGACAACGCCATGAACGTGGCCGGCCTGCAGTCCACCTGGCAGCTGGGAGCCCTGGGGGCGCTGCTGATCGGGAGCGCGCTCCTCAACCAGCTGGTCCGGCAGCGCTTCGGCACCCGCCGGGGGCGAGTGGGGTGAGGAAGAGGCGGGGCGCCGGCGGCCGCCGGGTCGGCGCCGTGCTCGTCGAGCCGACCACGAACGGATGGTCGCGGGTGCCGACGTGCCGGCGGCGCTCGGCCCGCGTCGTCGCGAGACCGGCCGGCCTCCAGCCCGAGGGCATCCCGAGCCGAGCTGAGGAGGGCTTCTGGCATGACGCAACCCATGGATGCCGACGCTGAGCCCATCGACGACACGGCGCTGCGGCGGACGCTGGTCGCGGTGGCCAGGCAGGCCGAGACGTTGCAGCTGGTCCAGCACTCGCAGGGCAACTTCAGCGCCCGTATCCCGGGCACCAACCTGATCCTGATCACGCCCACGGGGATCCCCTACGTGGAGATGGGCCCCGAGGACCTCGTCACCGTGGACCTGGAACGGGACACGGTGAGGGGACCCCACCGGCCGTCCAGCGAGCTCGAGGTGCACCGCCTGACCTACCGGAGCCGACCCTGGGTGGGCGGCTGCGCCCACGTGGAGCCGCCCTACCTCAACGCGCTCTACGCCTTGAACCGCCAGGTGCCGAACGTCCTCGGCAACTTCGTGTACCTGTTCGCGGGTCGGGGGCTCGCCGTGGCTCCGGCGATCAGGAGCGGCACCTCGGAGTTCGCCGAGGTCACGCTGGAGGCCATGGGCGACCGTCTCGGGGTGGTGTGGAAGAACCACGGGATCTTCTGCATCGGCCATACCGTGCGCTCGGCGCTCGACCGTTGCGTCGCCGCCGAGCAGGCGGCGAAGGTGTACTACCTCGCCCTGGCCCTGAAGCTCGGCGAGCCCGACCTGATCCCCGACGGAGTGCAGCAGGAGATGGTCCGCACCGCCATGGCCCTCGATCTCACGCGAGGCGTCTGAGGGGACCCCACGAAGCCGGCTTGGTGGGGTCCCCTGAGCCGGGATCGCCCGGAGCCAGGGCCGGCCGGGGCCGCGACGCCACCTGCTCCGGGCCACCTGGCCCGGGCGCCATCAACGGGAAGGGGTCGAGGCAGGCGGCGGTCGGACGCCGGGGGGCGCCGTCGCCCCGACCCCGTCCGGGAGCGCCGGCCGCGGGTGCCGGTGGCCTGCTCGTGCCGAGGGCCACGCGCCCGCGTCGGGCCCGGGTCGGAAGGACGCGGGGCCCCGCCCGACCCGTCGGGCGGGGCCCCGGCTGAGCCGGTCGGAGTCGGGCCCGGACGGCGCTAGGCCACCCGGTCCAGCCGGCAGGCCGGGCTCCCGTTCAGGGAGCTGACCATGCCGATGGCCTGGCCGGGGGTTTCGAGATCGACCCCGATCCAGAACCAGACCCGGGTGTTGGCCCCGACCTCCTGGGCCACCTGCGTCAGGTTGGTGGCGCTGGAGTTCCAGAAGGGGAAGAACGGCGTGGAGCCGTTGTACTGGCCGGGTCCGGTCTGGGTGAAGCGGCCGTAGACCTCGTCGTCCAGGCCGATGAGCACGCCCTGGGGATCGAAGATGAAGGGAGTGCCGCCGTTCGCCTCGTCGCCGCCCCGGTCGATCCAGGCGTTGACCTCCAGCGGCCCGAACCCGTGGATGTCGAGGCCGTAGTTGAGGAAGTCCTGCAGCGTCTCGCTGTAGGTGACGACCGCCGAGGAGACCTCGCTCGTCCCCGTGTCCCGGGCGTAGAGGATGATCCCCTGGAGCGACGGCACCTGGGCGACGATGTTGCCGCTCGCGGCCATGTCGATGGGGTTGGGCGAGACCTTGAAGTCGCTCAGGCCGCCCAGCCCGGGGAAGTTAACCGCGTAGTCCCAGATCGCCTCGTGGCAGTTGAGCCCCGGCGTCGGCTGGTCGATGACCGCGGCGTGGGCCACGCCCGGCATGGCCAGCAGCGCGACCGCCGAGAGCAGCAAGGCCAATTTGCGCAATGTGCCTCCTCCTGTTGGTGATCCCTCTCGCAGAGGGGCCGGTCGTTCGAGGGCCTCCGGGCCCGCCGGCCCGGTCGACCGGCGGAGGGGGTCGCGGGACCTCGCCGGCGGCCGACCGGGAAACCGTCGGGTCGGGGCTCATCCTGGGGTACGCGGTAGCGGTGCCGACGGCGCATCGGTCGTCCTCCGCCCCGGATGCCGCCGTCCGGGCCACCTGGCGCCGACGGGAGGGCGAGCGATGCTGGAGCCGTGATCGCTCCCCGGGTCGATCCTCGCCGCCGGGACCGTGTGCTGCCCGAGGAGGAGGGGCGGCGGTTCCTGCGCGAGCAGCGGGTGGCCCACGTGGCCACCACCGAGGCGGGCTGGCCCTACGTCATCCCCCTGACCTACCTGTACGAGGGCGGTGACCGGCTCTGGTTCCACACCGGGGACCGCACCGGTCAGGGCCGTGGCCTCTTCCTCGCCTGCGTCCGCCGCGACCCCCGGGCCTGCCTGACCCTCGGCGAGATCGGCGACCTCCACCCCGGGCGTCCCTACGCCTGCAACTCGGCCCTGGTCTACGCCAGCGTGGTCTGTTTCGGGACCGTGACCCTCGCCGAGGACGAGGCGCGCAAGGTCTGGTTCTTCGACCGACTGATCGAGAAACACGGACCGCCGGGCGGGGTCGAGTTCGAGCGGCCTGGCTACCCGATCATCGACCACATCACCCTCTACGAGTTCGGCATCGAGCGGCTCACCCACAAGCGCAGCCTGGGCCTGCGCCACTGACGCCGGCTGAGGCCAGGCGCGGGCCGGCGCCCCCTCTCCGGGAAGAGGTGCCGGGGCCACCTCGCGGGCACGCGGGGGCCATGGGTATCGGGGCGCTGCCGCGGGGCTGCGGCAGTCGCTCACGACCGCAGGTGACCCCGGCACCCTGGATCGTGGCCCAGGCCGGCGGACGCGGCGCGGACGGATACGTGACGGGGCCGGGCACCCGGCCCTCCCGGTCGGGGCCGGGGTCGAGCGGCGACGGCCGGCGCGGCACCGACGCCCGAGCCGGCACCTGGGCGACGTCGCCGGTCGGTCTCCATCGCTCGGCGGGCGCGGGGGCGTCGGGCCCGGGGGACGCCCGTGGGGACGGCGCCGCCGGCCGTGGCCGCCGGGCTGCGGAGCCCTCGAACCCCGTCCCCGTCGGCAGGTCGGGGCAGGAGGGCGCGTCTCGGTCGCCCGTATGCTGGGGTGACGGCGAGAAGACCGGGATTGCCGATGGGCGGGTCGTCATCGGCGGTGAGCGACCCGGCCCCGGCCGGATGGGCGCGGGTGACGGAAGCGGTTCTCGGGGCCGGGCGGGTGGTCCGGCCTTCCAGGGGCGCCGACTGCGACCAGGTGCTGGCCTCGATCGACGCTGATCGCCCTCCCCGTCATCCGGTGGTCGCCGAGGGCGCGCTGGCGGAGGCGATCGTGGGCGCCGGTGGACGAGGGATGGTGGGAGGAGCTGGTCGGGGTCCGGGTGGACGTGCCGGCCGGGAGGGTGAGCGGCGGCGGGATGGTGTGGAAGGGCGTCGGGCGCAGTGCGGACGTCGAGGGCTGCCGAGCAACCGCGGCGCGGCGGGCTGAGCGCAGGTCGATCGAGGCAGCGGTGGGCGTGTCGCCGGCCGCCCGAGCCGCCTGGAGCGCAGACCGGGGAGGACTTCCATGCAGGTGATCAGAGACGACGTCGCGACGGGGCGAGGCCCCGCCGAGTGGTTCACCGGCCTGGTGCTCATCGACGCCGTGGCCGTCCCCGAGGGTCGGTCGCGGCTGATGGCGAGCATGGTCCACTTCGCCCCGGGTGCCCGGACCGCCTGGCACCGGCACCCGAACGGCCAGACCATCCTCGTCACCGAGGGCGTCGGCCTGGCCCAGCGACGGGGCGGCCCGGTGGAGGTGATCCGGCCCGGGGACCGGGTGTTCTTCGAGCCGGGGGAGGACCACTGGCACGGAGCCGCACCGGACCGGCTCATGACCCACCTCGCCCTGCAGCAAGTGGACGACCAGGGGGAGGCGGCGACCTGGGGCTCGCACGTGACCGACGAGGAGTACTCGGCGGCGTCGGCCCGGGAGGGCTGAGGGGATGCGAGCCACGGTGATGTACGGGCCCGGCGACGTGCGGGTCGAGGAGCGCCGCGAGCCCCGCGTCGTCGAGCCCACGGACGCCATCGTTCGCCTCTCGGCGACCTGCATCTGTGGGTCCGACCTCTGGCCGTACCGCGGCCTCGAGGACGGCCAATGGCCGGTGCCGATGGGCCACGAATACGTCGGCGTGGTCGAGGAGGTGGGCGGCGAGGTCACGACGATCAGGCCCGGGCAGTTCGTGATCGGGTCGTTCATCGCCTCCGACAACACCTGTGAGATCTGCCGGGCTGGCTATCAGACCTCCTGCCTCCGTGGAGAGCCGGTCGGTGGCGCCCAGGCGGAGGTGCTCCGCGTCCCGCTCGCCGACGGCACGCTCGTCGCCACCCCCGGCGTCCCCCCGGACGACCTCGTCCCGAGCCTGCTCGCCGCCTCGGACGTCCTGGGCACGGGCTGGTTCGGCGCCGTGGCCGCCGAGGTCGGGCCGGGCAAGACCGTGGCCGTGGTCGGCGACGGCGCGGTCGGCCTGCTCGCCGTCCTGGCGGCCGGGCGGCTCGGGGCGGAGCGGATCATCGCCATGAGCCGGCACCGGCCCCGTCAGGAGCTGGCTCGGGAGTTCGGCGCCACCGACGTCGTGGCCGAGCGCGGCGACGAGGGTGTCGCCCGCATCGAGGACCTCACCGATGGGCCCGGCGCCCACTCGGTGGTCGAGGCCGTGGGCACCCAGGAGTCGATGATGCAAGCCGTCCGCGCCACCCGCCCCGGCGGCCACGTCGGCTACGTCGGCGTCCCCCACGGCGTCGAGCTGCCGGGCCAGGAGCTGTTCTTCTCCCACGTGCACCTCCACGGCGGCCCCGCCCCGGTGCGCCGCTTCCTGCCCGAGCTGATCGAGCTGATCTACGACCGTGCCATCGAACCCGGCCGGGTGTTCGACCTGGAGCTGCCCCTGGATCGGGCCGCCGAGGGCTACCGCGCCATGGACGAGCGCCGTGCCATCAAGGTGCTGCTGCGGCCGTGAAGGCCCGACGGGTCCGAGGGTCGGTCTCGTCCGGCGGCGCGCGCCGGCACCGCCCTCCGACCGGCGGTGACGCCGGCGGCCCGACGACGGGTGCCGCCGATGCGCTCCCCGCGGCCGCCGACCGCGTGGGCCGGGGGCAGGGGCGGCTGCCCCGGGAGCGGGCGCTGCCCGGGATCGGAGCGGGGCGTGGTCTGACCTGGGTCAGGTTGGCTCGGCGCGCGCTCGAAGGAGCGCGTCGGGGAGGGGTCGGGGCGACGGCGGGCGGTCGCGGGCGCCCTCGGGAGGTCGATCCGAATCGCCTCGCGGGACCGGGCGAACGCCGGCACGGGAAGGCCGGGCGGCCTTCCCGTGCCGGACGGGGCTCGATCAGAGCCCGATCACGAGGGGATGGTCAGCGGCGGCACCGGCTCCGGCTCCAGGGCCAGGGCCAGCACCTCGGTGACATCGCTGACCAGGTGGATCTTCATCTCCTGGCGGACGTCGGCCGGAAGGTCGTCCAGGTCGGGCTCGTTGCGCTTGGGCAGGATGACCTCGGCCAGCCCCGCCCGGCGCGCGGCCAGCACCTTCTGCTTGACTCCGCCGATGGGCAGTACCCGACCCTGCAGGGTGACCTCGCCGGTCATGCCCACCGAGGAGCGGACGGGCCGCCCGCTGAGCAGTGAGACCAGGGCCGTGGTCATGGCGATGCCGGCCGAGGGACCGTCCTTGGGCACGGCTCCGGCCGGCACGTGGATGTGCACCTGGCGGTCGCCGAACCCGGTCTCCAGGCCCAGCTCGTGGGCGTGGGAACGCACGTAGGAGAGCGCGATCTGCGCCGACTCCTTCATCACGTCGCCCAGCTGGCCGGTCAGGGTGAGCCCGGCCTTGGGCTCCCCGGGCATGGCGGTGGCCTCGATGAAGAGGATGTCGCCTCCGGTCCCGGTCACGGCCAGCCCGGTGACCACGCCCGGCACGGAGGTGCGCTCGCGCACCTCCTCGAACTGGAAGCGCGGCTTGCCCAGCGCCTCGCGCACCAGGGCGGCGTCGATCGCGGCCGGGGCGCTCATCTGCCCGGAGTCGATCCGCGTCGCCACCTTGCGCAGGACCTTGCCCAGCTCGCGCTCGAGGTTGCGGACGCCCGCCTCCCGCGTGTAGTCGACGATGATCTTCTGGATGGCCTCGTCGGTGATCGAGGCCTCGCCGGGCTCCAGCCCGTTGCGCTCCAACTGGCGCGGCACCAGGTGCCGGCGGGCGATCTGGAGCTTCTCCTCCTCCGTGTAGCCGTCGAGGCGGATCAGCTCCATGCGGTCCAGCAAGGGCGGCGGGATGGTGTCGGCCACGTTGGCGGTGGGGATGAACAAGACCTCGGAGAGGTCCAGGTCCACCTCCAGGTAGTGGTCCCGGAAGGTGTGGTTCTGGGCCGGGTCCAGCACCTCCAGCAGCGCCGAGGAGGGGTCGCCGCGCCAGTCGGCGCCCACCTTGTCGATCTCGTCGAGCATCACCACCGGGTTCTTCGTCCCCGCCTCCTTCAAGGCGCGAACGATCCGGCCCGGCAGCGCTCCGATGTAGGTGCGCCGGTGGCCGCGGATCTCGGCCTCGTCGTGGATGCCGCCCAGCGAGATGCGGGCGAACTTGCGCCCCAGCGCCCGGGCCACGGACTCGCCCAGGGAGGTCTTGCCCACGCCCGGGGGGCCGACCAGGGTGATGATCGCCCCCGAGCCCCGGCCGCCCTGCTCGGTCCAGCCCTTCTCCTGGCGCCGCTTGCGCACGGCCAGGAACTCGATGATCCGGTCCTTGACGTCGTCCAGCCCGTAGTGGTCCTCGTCCAGGATGCGGCGGGCCTGCACCAGATCGAAGTTGTCCTCGGTCCGCTTGCTCCAGGGGATGTCCAGCATCCAGTCCAGGAAGTTGCGGATCCAGCCGTACTCCGGGCTCTGCTCGCTCATCCGCTCCAGGCGGTCGAGCTCGCGATCGAACTCCTTGCGCGCCGCCTCTGGCATCCCCGAGCTCTCGGCGCGCGAGCGGTACTCCGCCACCACGTCGCCGCCGGACTCACCAAGCTGGCGCTTGATGGCCTCCATCTGCTGGCGCAGGATGAACTCGCGCTGGTTCTTCTCCATGCGCTCGGAGACCTCGTTGCGCAGCTGCTCCTTGAGGCTCAGCTCGGCCAGGACCTCGCGGTTCCAGGCGATCAGCTTC
>DASRBU010000395.1:0-6024 GCA_035653475.1 Candidatus Dormiibacterota bacterium
ACGGCGTCTACGGGCACGTGGGGGTGGTGGTGGCGATGGCGAGCGACCGCTTCACCGTGGCCGAGATGAACGACGTGGGGCTGGGGGTGGTGGACCAGCGGGTGGACTCGCTCTCGGACCCCGACCTGCTGGGGTTCATCAGATGAGTGACGCTCGTTCCCGACTCGGCCGTGGGACGTCGGGTGCCCTGGCCGGCGATCCGGGAGGGACCCTGCCGGGTCGGCCGCTGGCGACCGGGAGGGGTGATCTGGCACCGGAGCGAGGTGCATTCGCTGGGGGCAGCGGTGATCGCGGCCGTGCTGGCCGGAGTGGTGACGACCCAGGCCCACGGTTGGCTGCCAGCTGGTACCACCTGGGTGCAGTTGCGCTCCCGATCCTGGTCGCGGCCGGCGTTCGGTGACGCTGAGGTAGTGGTGCGTCGCGTCTATTGGGCCTGGTCGTATCGCCTCGACGATCTGGCGACGCGGGTCGAGCAGATCTTGGATCAACATCCCAACGCCCATCTGGTTGCGTTCAGCCACGCCGTGACTCCCGTCCGGGCGAGAGGGGATCTCAACTTCGACGTCGGTCGAGGGTTGTTTTGGCAGCCGTCGTATATCGGCATCCTCCGCGGCGACCGTGAGCTGGACCTCCTCTACACGGCGATGTTGGTGTTGGAGGAGCCGGTCGCTGCGAAGCGATACCCCCAGCCGCCAGAGCAGCTGCCCGGGCCACCAAGCTCGTGACCCGGGCTGTCCCGCGTTTCGCCCACCTTTGCGGGTATGGGCAACTACGATGTGATCTTCGAAGCTGCGCGTAGGCAGCTGGCTCCGGCCCATGAGTACCTGGAGCGGCTGCGCCAGCGGATCTCCATCCTGCAGCGGGAGGAGCGGCATTTGGCCAGGAGCCTGGCCGCCCGGGAGAAGATGATCGAGCAGGCCCAGCAGGCCCTGCAGGCCGCGGACGAGGAGGACGAGCGCGTGCGCTCCCAGGCCGAGGCGGAGCTGCGGGCTCTCGACTCCGCTCGGGTGGAGGCAGTGCCCGACGGGCAGGTTGGAGACGCTGCTGCGGCCGATGCTGCGGCCGATCTGGAGCCCCTGGCTGAGCAGGCGGAGGTGGCATGAGTGAGGCGTTGATCGAGGCACTGGGTGAGGGCCTCTCACCGAAGGAGTGGGAGCTGTTCAGCTCTCTGATGCGCAGGACCCTGGTCGAGGGGCAGCTAGGGCTGGAGCCGGAGGAGAAGGAGCTGCTATCCCGGCTGCCACCATCCCGCAGCGGGATGCCTGGCCGACCGCCGGCGATCACCCGCGAGGTGGCGGCCTGGATCGTGGCCCTGGCCAAGCACGACCTCTCGCTGGGGGAGATCTGCACGTTGCTGTCTGTGGGCCGCAGCACAGTCAAGCGTGCGCTGCGGGATTACCCCGGGTTTAGGGCCGCCTTAACACGCGCGCGAACGTTGCGCCTGATCGCGGTCTCTGTGGCCTGCCAGAAGGCAGTCGAGGTGGCCATCGCGACCGGGGATTGGCGTGCAGCAATGGAGCTCAGACGCGATCTGCGTCGCGTCTACGACACCGAGAAGCGGGAGCAGGATACGGATCCGGAGGCTCTGGCCATGGAGATCGCCGAGCGCCTGGAGGAACTGCATGCGCAGGCACTGGCTGAGGATCGCCCGCCTGGCAGTACACTCGCCCTGGACTCCGACCAGCGGCCAGCTGCGGTTGCTGACCGCTGAGAGTCAGGAGATCCTCGTGACTGGACCGCCGGCTGGCAAGAGTGTCGGGCTCCTGTTGGCGGCGCTGGATTGCGCCGCCAACCAGGGCTCGGCTCTCATCGTGGTCCCCAGCCTCGTGTCGTCACGGTTGCCAGAACTGGCCAGGCAGTGGCTGGGCAAGCCATCCTCGCCGCGCAGCTGGGAGCTGCCGGGCGGAGGCCGGCTGCTCATCGACCACCGCCACGGCCATCTGCCCCTGTCCGACCTGGTGGCGGTCGACGATGCCGTCCGGCTCCAGCCCGACGATCTGGCACGACTCGTTGGTCTCGCGCCCAAGCGGATCTTCGCTGCCTCCCCGGAGCCGGGTGCGCCCGGCCTGGGCTGGCTCCGTGAGCGGTTCTTCCCCGGAGGGGAGGTGGTCCTGCTCTCGCCCCAGGAGGTGCCGGGTGGTGAGCGCGTGTCCAGGATCGTCGAGCGGCTGCCCGAGCCTAGGCGTTCGACGGCACTGGGTGACTGGGATGCTTTGGAGCCGCGGGAGGAGATCCCCTTGCATCCGCAGCCGGTATCGATCCCTGGAGGTGACACCTCCTTCGGAGGCGAGTTGAGCGGTGGAGGCGTCATCGAGGGCGTGGCGGTTCTCGTCGGTTTCGACGAGCGCGGGCAGGAAGTTGTCTGGGAGCCCGGCCGGCTTGCCAATCCCCATCTCTGCGCCAGCGGCGAGTCGGGTGCGGGCAAGACCCAGGCCCTGCAGGGGCTGGCAGCCGGGCTGCTGGATCAGCGGGTGGCGGTGCTGGCGCTCGATCCCAAGGACGACTGGTCGGGGGCCTTCGCCGAGCGGGAGGGTCTGGAGGTATTCGATCCCTCCCAGGGAGCCCTACCCTTCAACCCGCTGGTGCCTCCCCTGGAGAGTGGCCAGATCGACCCGTTGGCCCACATCCACCGAGTGGTGGACGTGATCAAGCGGGTCTGGGGTGTGGGGGACCAGCAGGCAGCCCGCCTGCGGGAGGCGCTCAAGGAGCTGCTGCAGGGCTGCGGCATCCCGCTGGGGCCTCATGCGCCCGTCGATCGGCCCTGGCCGGCCTTCAGCCAGGTGGCCGAGCTGCTGAAACCCACCGATACCGTCCGCAGCCGCCTCAGCCAGGTCTTCGATTTGGGCCTGCTCGACCCCGGCGACGAGAGCGGGTTCGGGCGCCTGGTCTCCGCTGGCGGCGTGCTGCGACTGGCTCGCCTGCCAGGAGACGAGCCCAAGGCGGCAGCGGCCGAGCTCTTCCTGCTCGCCCTCTACCACGAGCTGGTGCGGCTGCCGCACGTACCTGCAGGCCAACTGCGCCTGGCCCTGGTGCTGGACGAGGCCTGGCGATTGCGCTCCTGTCCCTTCTTGGGGCCGCTCTTGCGCGAGGGGCGGGCCTTCGGGCTGAGCGTGATGCTTGCCAGCCAGTTCCCTCGCGACCTGCCGGCCGAGGTGCGAGGCAACTGTGCACTGCAGCTCTACTTCGGCCAGACCCAGGCCGAGCAGGCCCAGGAGGCAGCGCGGGCGGTCTACGGTGAAACCCATTCGACTCGGGCGATCTTGCTCGGACACCAGGTTTCGCAGCTGCCGGTGTTCTCCTGCCTGCTCTACTGGCGGCGGGACGGCAGGAGCGAGACCAAGAAGCTGCAGACCACGCCCTGGTTCCAGCGCCGGGGATCAGGGCCGCAGCCGCCCCCGAAGCGAGATTTGTTCGGGACCTCGCTTCTGTCCTCGTTCCTGAACAAGGAGCGCAAGGGATGACGAGGAAGTGGTGGCTGGATCCCTGGGCCTTGATCCCGGGATTCCTGGGCGGACTCGGTGTCTGGCTGGCCGGGAACTGGATCCCGGACGTGGTCCTGGGTCACCTCTGGCCCTGGCTTTTGGGTGCCATTGCCTTGCGACTGGCCTGGCCCCGGCTGCAGCGGCGCTGGGGATACCCGGAGCGCGTCCGTAAGGCGATGGAGCATTTCTTGCCCGGTGAGGGCCGGCGACTGTACTTGGTCTCGGCTCGCAAGTCCGCCCGTGGGGTGTGGGAGTTGCGGTTTCGCTTGCAAGATCCCATGCAGACAGCCAACGTGCTCCGCTCCCAGTCCACCTTGAGCGCCGGGCTGGGAGCGCCGGTGGCGGTGTGGCTGGAAGGCGGCGGACGGGCTGGCATGCTGAGAGCGAAGGTCTCGACGGTGCGCCTGCCGCAGCCCCCGGAGAAAGGTACGTTGCGGCATCGCCTGTTCGGTGACCGGCCGCCCGTGCGATACCAGGAGTTCTATGGGAGAGAGCGGCCGCCGGAAGGCGAGTTGGTGTTCGGAATAGGACTCTCCACATCGGGTCCCTTGTGGCGGGACATGGCCGATATCTGCCATCTGCTGATCGGAGGACAGACCGGGACCGGGAAATCGGTTTTCCTGCGCCAGATGCTGACCTGGCTCATGGAGCGATACACACCCGACCAGTTCCAACTGGTACTGGTCGATCTCAAGGGCGGCGTGGAATTCGACGTGTTCTCCGGCGTCCCGCATCTGGGAGCGCCGGTGGTCACCGACCTGGAAAGTTGCTGCCAGGCGATCCACGGCCTGGTGGCGCACTTCCAGGAACGGATGGAGCTGCTGCGCCAGCTGCACGTCAGCAACTTGCAGGAGTTGCGGAAGCGGACCGGACGCTCTTTGCCCCGGGTACTGGTGGTGATCGACGAGATCACCAGTCTGGCGTTCCAGGAGATCCAGCACGTCAGCCCCCAGGAGGGTGCCCTACGCGTCACCGTCCTCGATCATCTGACCACACTGGCTCGCCAGGGCCGAGCCGGTGGCGTGCACCTGGTGGTGGCCACCCAGCGCCCCGATCCAGGGGTGCTGCCGGGGCAGTTGCTGGCCAACTTCAAAGCCAGCCTGGCATTTTCCACCAGGAACGCCAAGGATTCCGAGGTCATCCTGCGCGAGGGTGATGGCTCGGCTGCCTGGCTGCCGCCCATCGCCGGCCGCGGTGTCTTTTTGTACGGATCTCAGCACGACGAGATCCAGGTACCGTTCATCGATGCCGTCGAAATCGACGAGCGTCTATGCCGGCGCTGGAAGAGGAAGGTGGTGGCATGAGCACCAACACCAACCGTTCCCTTTTAAGCAAGGAGAGACAGGAGACGCTCCTGGTCCTGTTATTGCTGGCGGGTGCCGCTGGTTGGGCGCTGAGAGGCCAGATCGGCAGATGGCTGACCGATCGCTGGCATGGCCTGGCAGGACAATTCGCCGCGATCTCCCATCGGATCTGGATCGGGGTTTCCGCCGTACGCCCTTTGCTGATCCTGCTGTTGGCGATGATCTCGGCCGTGACCCTGGCACAGCTGGCGGGGCGGGCCCTGGAGAAACTGGATCCCAATGGCCAGCGACGATCACATCTCCTGACCTACCTGGGAGCATGGTTCGGAGCCTATTTGCGATATCGACCCGCGGCAAGACCGATGGAGCAGGCCGGTGATTCCGATCCAGATCGGCCACGCAGCTCCCAGCCATGATATTCTTTGGCACTGGTAGCCGCAAGCAGTGAGGCTCGAGCACCATCGTTTTCTTCGGGATAGTGGCGAGCCCCTTCGCTTGGCTCCTGGAGGCGATCAGGTGCCGAGCTGGCAGGCGACGGGCCGAGAGCCAGGTCGCCGCCATGGAGCGAGCGCTGGGCAGCTAGCTTGTCCTCTCCCCGAGATATAGCGACGCCTTTCCGGGGTTAGGCCCATAGTGTACGGTCCATTAGGGCTTGCTCCGGAGTCCGGCCTTGAGTGCATTGGCCTTGGTGCGCGCGGTCGCTCCTCAACCGGTGGGAGGGCCATAGGTGACCGGCGTTTCGCCGACCCTGGGCCCATGCGCGCGCTCATCGCTGCCACGATGCGTCGAGCCCTGGCCCTGGCGGTCGAGGCCAAGCGACAACTCCGCCGGCTGGAGGTCCGGGACCTGATCGGTCTCGCCCTGATCGCGGCCGGGCTGATCCTGTTGATCTTCCGTCCTGCCCGCTGAGCGGCCATGGAGGTTCTCCTCGCGCCGCTGGCGCGGCAGATCAGCTTCGAGGTCCCGGGCGAGCCCATCTCCCAGGGCTCGGGCCGCCCCATCCGGGCCGGCAACGGGCGCCTCCACGTCATCGCCGACAACCCCCGTCTCCAGCCCTGGCGGGACGCCGTCACCTGGCATGCGCGCCAGGCACTGGACGGCCGCCCTCCCCTGGAGGGGGCGGTGGCGGTGGAGCTAGCCTTCACCTTCCCCCGGCCCCGCGGCCACTACGGTCGTCGAGGCCTCCGACCCTCGGCCCCGGCCAGCCATGCCGTCCGTCCGGACCTCGACAAGCTCTG
>DASRBU010000396.1:0-12492 GCA_035653475.1 Candidatus Dormiibacterota bacterium
ACCTTGATGCCCAGCTCCTCGCATCCGTACATGACCCGCTTGATGGCGCGGACCCCGGCGCGATGCCCGAAGCTGTGCGGCCGCTGCCGGAGCCGGGCCCAACGCCCGTTGCCGTCCATGATGATGGCCACGTGGTACGGGACCCTCCCCGTCTGAGGACCCAGCGATTGGAGAACGGGGAGGGGCTGGGCCGTCATCGCCGCCCGATCCTCCTCCCCGCACCGGCCGGCGCCGACCGCGCACGAGCGGCCCCATCCCGCCCCCGGGCCGTCCCGGGGGCCCGAGCGGGGAGCGGCGACCGCCGGCACGCCCCGGCCGTGGGCGCGCGTGGGGCGGAGGATCGGCTCCCGGCCACTAGACCTCCATCACCTCCGCCTCTTTGCGGCCGGCGATGGCATCGATGCGGCCGATGTGGCTGTCGGTGATGCGCTGGAGCTGCTCACCGGCGCGACGGGCGTGGTCGGCGGGGATCTCCCCGGCCCGCTCCTGCTGCTGGATGCGGTGCAGCTCGTCGCGACGCACGTTGCGAACCGCCACCCGGGCCTCCTCGGCCCGCTGGCGCACCAGCTTCACGTACTCGCGGCGCCGCTCCGCGGTCAGGGGCGGGACGGGCACCCTGATCACCTGGCCGTCGTTGCTCGGGTTCAGCCCCATCCCGGCGTCGCGGATGGCCCTCTCCACGACACCCATCTGCCCCCGATCGTAGACCTGGACGACCAGCAGCCGCGGCTCGGGAGCCGTGATCTGGGCCAGCTGGTTGAGGGGTGTGGGGGTGCCGTAGTAGGGCACCATCACGCGTTCGATGAGGGCGGGGTTGGCGCGGCCGGTCCGGATCGTGGCCAGCTCCTGCTCCAGGTGCTGGATCGACTTCCCCATCCTGGACTCGGCCTCGGCGAGGATGCTGTCGACGCTCATGCCGGGGTGGCCACCAGCGTCCCGATCTCGTCACCGAGGACCACCCGCTCCAGGTTCCCCTCCTTGAGCAGGTCGAAGACGACGATCGGCATCCCGTTGTCCATGCACAGGGTGAGCGCGGTGTTGTCCATCACGTCGATGCCCCGGTTCAGCACCTCCATGTAGTCCAGCCTGCGGAACTTGGTGGCGCTGGGATCCCGGACGGGATCGGCGGTGTAGATCCCGTCCACCTTGGTGGCCTTCATCAGCACGTCGCACTCCAGCTCCACCGCCCGGAGCGCGGCCGTGGTGTCGGTGGTGAAGTAGGGATCGCCGTTACCCCCGGCCAGGATGACCACCCGGCCCTTCTCCAGGTGGCGGACGGCGCGGCGGCGGATGTAGGGCTCGGCGACCTGGTTCATCTGGATCGCGGTCATGGTCCGGGCAGGGACCCCGAGCTTCTCCAGCCCGTCCTGGAGGGCAAGGGCGTTGATGACCGTGCCCAGCATGCCCATGTAGTCGCCGGTGGCGCGATCGAGGCCGCCCTTGGCCGCGTCGCGCCCCCGGAAGATGTTGCCGCCGCCGATGACGAGCAGGACCTGCACGCCGAGCTCGTGGACGCGCTTGATCTGGCGGACCACGTCGTGCACCACCGCGAAGTCGATACCGTAGTCGCGCGACCCACCCAGGGCCTCGCCGCTCAGCTTGAGCAGGATCCGCCGGTAGCGAGGCTTGTTCTCCAAGCGCCGATCTACGCCTCCTTGATGCTGAACCGACTGAAGCGGCGCACGGCGACGTGCTCCTGCACCTTCGCCGCCGTCTGGGCGATGAGGTCCTTCACCCGGACCGTGGGGTCGCGGACGAAGGGCTGCTCCTGGAGGCAGTGCTCCTCGTAGAAGCGTGCCACCTTGTTCTCGACGATGCGGTCGATCACCGCCGGGGGCCGCCCCTCCTGCTCCGCCTGACGCCGGTAGAGCTCCCGTTCCTGCTCCACCACCTCGGGGGGCACGTCCTCCACGCTCACCCAACGAGGGTTGGCGGCGGCGATGTGGAGGGCCAGGTCGTGGGCCAGGCGGCGGAAGTCCTCGCCCTTGGCCACGAAGTCGCTCTCGCAGTTGAGCTCCACCAGCGCCCCCACCTGGGGCGGGTAATCCTCGCTGGTCCGGTGCAGGTAGGCCTCGACCACCCCGTTGCCGGTCTGCCGGCCAACGCGCTTCGCCGCCCGGGCCACGCCCCGCTCGCGCAGCAGCCGGACCGCCCGATCCAGGTCGCCCTCCGCGTCCTCCAGCGCCGTTCGGCAGTCCATCATCCCGGCGCCGGTCATGTCCCGGAGCTGCTTCACCCTCTCCAGCGGGACCGGGCTCGCCTTCGCCACTAGCCCACCTCCTCTTCGCCGCCGCGGCCGAGGAACTCGTCCTCGGATACGTCCGGCAGGTAGTCCTCTTCGTCCTCCAGGTACTCCTCGATGAGGTCGTAACGCGGCGTCTCCAGGAACTCGCGCTCCTCCATCGCCGGCAGCACCTCGCCGCGCTCGAGCGCCATCTGGCGCCCCTCCAGACAGGCATCCGCGACCTTCCCGGTGAGCAGCTTGACGGCCCTGATGGCGTCGTCGTTGCCCGGTATGACGTACTGGATGAGGTCGGGGTCGCAGTTGGAGTCCGTGATCGCCACCACCGGGATGCCGAGCCGGTTGGCCTCGGTGACCGCGATGTGCTCCTTACGAGGATCGACCACGTAGACCGCGCCCGGCAGGCGCTTCATGTCGGCGATGCCGTCGAAGTGATACATGAGGCGGTCGAGCTCGTCCTGGAGCTTCTTGGCCTCTTTCTTGGGTAGCTGCTCGAACTGGCCGGCCTGCTGCATCTTGCGCAGCTCCTGGAGCCGCTCGATGCGCTTCTTCACGGTGGTGAAGTTGGTCAGCATGCCGCCCATCCACCGACGGTTGACGAAGTACATGCCGCAACGGGCAGCCTCCGTCTGGATGGTCTCCTGGGCCTGCTTCTTGGTGCCCACGAAGAGCACCGGCTTGCCGCTGGCAGCGACGTTCTTCACGAACTCCAACGCGTCGTCCAGCAGTTTCACCGTCTTCTGCAGGTCGATGATATGGATGCCATTACGAGCGGTGAAGATGTACGGTCGCATCTTGGGGTTCCAGCGGCTGGTCTGATGGCCGAAATGGACGCCCGCTTCGAGCAACTGCTTCAGTGTGACTTGCGACACGACGATATGGTGCCTCCCTGTTGATCACCTCCGCCCGGCGCTCGGCCCGCGTCGCGGGACAGGGTCACGTGCTCCGGACGTGCGTACTCAACGCGGCCCGGGACCGCGCTGGGGGAACTATTGTACCCTGCCGGTCCCATCGCCCCTTCGTTCCGGGCCCGCGCCGGCCCCGCTCAGCCGGCCGAGGCCCGGGAGCGCTGGCGGGCCCCTCCTGGCCGCCGCTGACCCCGACAACGGGGATAGTCGCTGCACGACTTGAACGGACCGTACCGGCCCACCCGCTCCACCATCGGCTTTCCGCAGGCCGGGCAGCTCTCGTCCAGGAGCCTCGGCTCCGGTCGGGCCTCGCCCTGCCGGGATCGGTTGGCCCGGTAACGGCAGTCGGGGTAGCGGTTGCAGGCGATGAAGGGGCCGTAGCGGCCCCGGCGCTCCACCAGCTCCCCCTGCCCGCACTCGGGGCAGGCCTGGCCGGTGGGGGTCTCCTCCGAGGCCGAGGGGTCACGGCGCACGTAGCGGCACTCCGGATAGCCGGAGCAGCCCACGAACTCGCCGTAGCGGCCTCGCCGCACCTGCAGCTGCCGTCCGCATTCGGGGCAGGTCTCCTCCAGGAGCCTGGGCCGGTCGCCGTCGGTGAGGACCGCCTGGCGGTAGCGACAGGCCGGATAGCGCGAGCAACCCTTGAAGGGGCCGAAACGGCTGGCCCTCAGCATCAGCTGCCCCTGGCCGCACTCCGGACAGGTCTCCCCGGTCTCGGCCGGCATCGCCGCCGCGGCCGCGTCCAGCATGCGCTCCAGGGGAGCGTAGAAGTCCCCCACCACCGGCACCCACTGCACTCGCCCCTGCTCGACCTCGTCCAGCCGTTCCTCCATCGCCGCCGTGTAGCCGTCGTCGACGATGTCGGGGAAGTGGCGAACCATGATCTGGTTCACCGCCTCGCCCAGCGGGGTGGGATGCAACCGGCGGTCCCGCTGCTCCACGTACTGGTGGTCCTGGATCGTGCCCACGATCGTGGCGTAGGTGGAAGGACGGCCGATGCCGCGCTTCTCCAGCTCCTGGATCAAGGTCGCCTCGGTGTAGCGCGGCGGGGGCTGGGTGAAATGCTGCTCCGGCTCCAGGCCGTGGAAGTCCAGGACCTCGCCCGGCACCAGCTCGGGCAGCTCTTCCTCCCGCTCCTCCTCGCGCTCCCAGATGCGGTAGAAGCCGTCGAAGGTCAGGACCGACCCGCTGGCCCGCAACCCGAAGGGGCCGGCCTCCACCTCGACCGTCGTGCCCGCGTACTCGGCCGCGGCCATGCGACTGGCCACGAAGCGCCGCCAGACCAGCTCGTACAGGCGGTGCTGGTCCGGGCTCAGGTACGGGCGCAGGTCCTCGGGACGACGCCCCGGGTCAGTGGGGCGAATGGCCTCGTGGGCGTCCTGGACGCCCGGCCGCGTCCTCTCCTTCCTCTTCCCCGACCCGCCCAGGTAGCGATCGCCCAGGTTGGTCTGAATCCACTCCCGCACTCGAGTTTCGGCCTCGGCCGACACCCGGGTGGAGTCGGTTCGCATGTAGGTGATCAGCCCGATCGGGCCCTCGTCGCCCAGCTCGACGCCCTCGTAGAGATCCTGGGCCAGCCGCATCGTCTTCTTCGGCGAGAAGCGCAGGCGGCTGGAGGCGTCCTGCTGCAGGGTCGAGGTGATGTAGGGCGGCGGCGGGCTCTTGGTGCGCTTCCGTCGCTCGATCGACGCCACTCGATAGACGGCGCCCTCCAGCTCGGCCATGACCGCCCGGGCATCTGCCTCGGTACGCAGCTCCAGCCGGGCCTCGGGCTCGGAGAGCCGGCGAACCAGTCGGGCCTTGAACCGGCGCTCGTCGTCGTGCCGGGAGAGGACGGCGTCGACCGTCCACGACTCCTCGGGGGTAAAGCGCCGGATCTCCTCCTCGCGGTCGACGACCAGGCGCAGGGCGACCGACTGCACCCGGCCGGCGCCGATGCCCTTCTGGACCTTGCTCCAGAGGAAGGGGCTGAGCCGGTAGCCCACCAGGCGATCGACCACGCGCCGTGCCTGCTGGGCGTTGACCAGGCGCATGTCGATCTCACGGGGGCTCTCCAGCGCCCGCCGGACGGCGTCGTCGGTGATCTCGTGGAACTCGATGCGCTTCGGACGCCGCAGTCGCAGCACCTCGGCCAGGTGCCAGGCGATGGCCTCGCCCTCGCGGTCCGGGTCGGAGGCCAGGATCACGTCGCGGTGCTCCCTGACCGCCTTCCTCAGCTCGTTGATGGTCTGTCGGCGGCCCTCGACGATCTCGTAGCGGGGCTGGAACCCGTGCTCCACGTCCA
The DNA here is from genome assembly GCA_035653475.1 of Candidatus Dormiibacterota bacterium. Taxonomy (GTDB): domain Bacteria; phylum Chloroflexota; class Dormibacteria; order Dormibacterales; family Dormibacteraceae; genus CADDZO01. The sequence continues at coordinate 5,435 of DASRBU010000396.1, forward strand.
CCGCCAGCTCCCTCTCCGGCAGGTCACGGACGTGCCCCATCGAGGCGCGCACCTCAAAGCGGCTCCCCAGGAACCGCTTCAACGTCCTGGCCTTGGCGGGCGACTCGACGATGATCAGACCCTCTGCCACGTCAGCACTCCTACCCCGCGCCAGCTCGATCCATTCCGCAGCCCTGCCTCCCGGATCGCACTCTAAGGTAGCCGCCGCCTCCGCGCCGAGCCGCTCCCTCGAGCTCCAACCGGGTCAGCCGCGCCACCACCTCGGGCAAGGGGAGCCCGAGCCGACGCGCCAGCACGCCAGGGTCCAGCGGGTAGACGTCGGACAGATGCCGGAGGAGGTCGTCACCGGCCGGCGGCGTCGAGGCGGCATCCCCGTCCTCGCGCTCCGGCGGCGCCATGGGATCGTCCTGTACCACACGCGGACCCTGCAACTCGGCCAGCACGTCTCGCGCATTCTGGACCAGGGCCGCCCCGTCTCGCAGCAGCTGGTGGCAGCCCACGCTCAAGGCCGAGAACACGCTCCCCGGCACCGCCATCACGGTCCGATTCAGGGAGAGGGCGGCGTCGGCCGTGATCAGAGCGCCCGAGCCCCGAGCGGCCTCGACCACCACCACCAGGTCCGAGATGGCGGCCATGGTCCAGTTCCGTCGCGGGAAGTTGCCGCGCCGCGGCGGGGTGCCGTCCGGGAACTGGCTGAGGAGAGCCCCTCCGGCCTCCAGGATCCGGCCGGCCAGCCCGGCGTTGGCGGCTGGGTAGACCACGTCGATCCCGGTCCCCAGGACCGCGACGGTGAGGCCACCGCCGTCCAGGGCCCCCCGGTGGGCGGCGGCGTCGATCCCCAACGCCAACCCGCTGACCACGATCACCCCCGCCCGCACCAGGTCCATGGCCAGGCGCTCGGCGACGGCCTCACCGTAGGGGGTGGGCCGGCGGGCGCCCACGATCGCGACCCGGGGACCGGGGAGCGGCCAGCGCCCACGAGCCCGGAGCGGGGGCAGCCTCAGGTCCTCGGGGTGGGGTGGGGGTGTGCCGGTCACCGGCTCAGGCCGCCAGTTCCAGCAAGCGGTAGCCCAGGGCCTCGAGCACGTGCTCCTCACCGATGGGGCCACCGCCCTCCAGGTCGACCAACGTCCGGGCCACCCGCCAGGCGCGGTGGAAGCCGCGACCGGTCAGTCCTCGGGCCTCCGCCCAGCGCTCCAGGGCCGAGCGGGCGGCCGGGCGCAGCGGGGCCCACCGGCGCAGGTCGGCGCCCCCCAGCCCCGCGTTGAGCCCACCCTGACGTTCGAGCTGCACCCGCCGCGCCCGCTCCACGCGCGCCCTCACCAGACGCGAGGGTTCCCCGTCCGCCTCGGCGGCCAGCACCTCCAGCGGGGTCCGGGGCAGGCTGACCTGGAGGTCGATCCGATCCATGATCGGCCCCGAGAGCGATCGTCGGTAGGCCTGGACCGCAGCCGGGGTGCAACGGCAGGGACGGCGGTCGTCGCCGGTCCAGCCACAGGGACAGAGGTTGGTGGCGGCCACCAGCTGGAAGTGGGCCGGATAGGCGGCCGGACCGCCGCTCCGCGTGATCACCACCCGTCCCTCCTCCAACGGCTGGCGGAGCGCCTGCAGGGCGGCCGGGTCGAACTCCGCCAGCTCGTCCAGGAAGAGCACCCCCCGGGTGGCGCGGCTGGCCTCCCCGGGCAGGGCCAGCCTCGGGCCCCCGCCCACCAGGCCCGCCGTCGAGATCGAGTGGTGGGGCGCCCGGAAGGGGCGGGTCCAGTCCAGCGGCCGGCCCGCCGGGAGCTCTCCGAGCACGCTCCGCACCTCGGCCAACTCGAGCGCCTCCTCGATCGTCATGGGGGGCAAGATCCCGGGCAGGCAGCGGGCGAGCGTCGTCTTCCCCGCTCCCGGCGGCCCGCACAGGAGCAGATGGTGACCTCCGGCCGCCGCCACCTCCAGCGCCCGCCGCGCCGCTTCCTGACCCTTGACCTCGGCCAGGTCGGGCTCCACCGCCCCCTCCTCGACCCGGACCGGCCGCCCCTGGTACGGCGGGATCGGCGCCTCGCCGCCCAGATGGGCCACGACCGCCGCCAGGGTGGACGCCGGGAAGACGCGCAGGCCCCCCACCAGCGCCGCCTCGGCGGCGTCGGAGGCGGCCACGAACAGCTCCCGCACCCCATGCCGCGCGAGCGAGCGCGCGGCCACCAGCACGCCATCCACGTGACGCACCTGACCGTCCAGGGCCAGCTCGCCCAGGAACGCGGCCCCCGCCGGTGAGGGGCGCCCCAGCGCGGCGAGGGATACGCCCACCGCGATGGCGAGGTCGAGCGCGGACCCCTCCTTGCGGAGCTCGGCCGGCGCCAGGTTCACGGTCAGCCGCCGGAGGGGGAAGGGCAGCCCGCTGTTCCGGATCGCGGACCGAACCCGTTCCCGCGCCTCCCGAACCGAGCCGGCGGCGAGGCCCACCAGAAAGAACCCGGGGACCCCCGCCGACACGTCCACCTGGACCTCCACCGGTCGCCCCTCGAGTCCGTGGACCTGGCAGCCGAGCACGCTGGCGAGCACGAGCGCAGGGTACGGGCCGGGGCGAGGAGGGGCAACGCCGGCGGTGAAGGCCATCCCGGCACTCGGACGGGGACGGTGCTCGGAGGCAGCTCCCCGCGGTCGTGCGTCGGAGGTTCGCGGCCGGGCGGCCCCTTCGGCTCCGGCCCGGGCACCGAGGCCCGAGCCGGGCTGGCAGCGGCGCCCGGAGCCGCCGGATGGGAACCACTCTCCGGTTCACCGCACTAACATGTGGCCAGCGGGCCCCTCCGACCGAGCTGGGGACCCGAGGGAGGAGGTTGCATGCAGGTGGGGGACCTGTCCACGCCGGCACTGCTGGTCGACGCCGCCCAGCTCGAGCACAACCTGACGACCATGGCCCGGGCGCTGGGCGAACGGTTGCGGCCGCACGTGAAGGCCCACAAGTGCACGGCGCTGGCACGTCGTCAGGCCAAGGCCGGCTCGGCCGGCTTCACCTGCGCCACCGTCCGTGAGGTCGAGGGCATGGCCGCCCGGGGTCTGGGCGACGACCTGCTGCTCGCCAACGAGGTCCTGGACGCGACCCGGCTGGGACGGTTGGAGGCCCGGGTGACGGTCGCGGTCGACTCCGAGGCCACCATCCTGGCCGCGGCCGAGGGCGGCGTTCGCGAGGTCCTGATCGACGTCGACGTCGGGCTCCCTCGCTGCGGCTGCGCCCCCGAGGACGCCCCACGCCTGGCCCGGCTGGCCCGTGCCCGAGGGCTCACGGTGCGCGGGGTGATGGGCTACGAAGGCCACGCCATGGCCGTCCCCGACCGGGCCCTGCGCGCCGAGCTGACCGAGCAGGCGATGTCCGTTCTGCTCGCCGCCCACCGGGAGGTGGGGGGAGAGGTGATCTCGGCCGGGGGCACCGGCACCTACGATCTCAACCCCTGGGCGAGCGAGATCCAGGCCGGCTCCTACGCGCTGATGGACACGGCCTACGCTCGCCTCGACCTCCCCTTCCGCCCGGCGCTGAGCATCCTGGCCACGGTCATCTCGGTCTCGCCCCGGGGACACGCGGTGCTCGATTGCGGGCTCAAGGCGCTGGGCATGGACCACGGCAAGCCCGAGATCGCGGGCGGGCACGAGGTCCTGCTCGTCTCCGACGAGCACATCACCTTCCTGCCCGCGGGCAGGGTGAGGGTCGGCGAGCGGCTGCGGGTCCTGCCCGCCCACGTCGATCCCACCGTCGCCTACCACGAGCGGATGCACCTGGTGGACGGGGAGCGGGTGATCGACACCTGGGAGGTGGACCTGCGGGGATGGTAGGGGCCCGAGCCGACTGGACCAACTGGGCGGGCACCGCCGCCTGCCGGCCGGCGGCCGTCGACGCCCCGGCCAGCGAGGAGGAGATCGTGGCCGCGGTCCGAGCGGCGGTGGCCGCCGGCCAGCGGGTCAAGGCCGTGGGCAGCGGGCACTCCTTCACCGACATCGCCTGCACCGACGGGCGCCTGCTCCGGCTCGACGGCTACGACCGGGTGCTGGAGGTCGACGTCGAGCGGGGCACGGCGACGGTGCAGTCCGGGATCACGCTCGAGAACCTGAGCCGGGTCCTGGCCGGCTTCGACCTGGCTCTGGAGAACCTGGGCGACGTCGGCTACCAGACCATCGCCGGCGCCATCTCCACCGCCACCCACGGCACCGGCGAGCGGTGGCGGAACCTCTCCAGCCAGGTGTGCGGGCTGCGGCTGGTCACCGCCGCCGGGGAGGTCCTGGAGTGCTCCCCGGAGCGCGACCCCGAGACCTTCAAGGCGGCCCAGGTGAGCCTGGGCGCCCTGGGCGTGATCTCCACCGTGACCCTGCGTTGCGTGCCCGCCTTCTACCTGCGCTCGGTCCAGGAGCGTCAGCGGCTGGACGAGCTGCTGGAGCGCTTCGACGAGCGGTGCGCGGAGCACGACCACTTCGAGTTCTTCTGGTGGCCCCACACCCCCTGGGCCCAGGCCATCGCCAACCGGCGCAGCCCGGAGCCGCTGCCGGGCAAGCCCCGGCGCGGGCCCGGCTCCTACCTCACCGACGTGGTGCTGGACAACCACGCCTTCGGCCTGCTCCAGGGGCTGGCCCGGCTGAACCGGAGCTGGATCCCCCGTCTGACCGCCCTCAGCGCCCGGGCCATGGGGCGCCGGGAGATCGCCGACCGCAGCCATCGCGTCTTCTTGAACCAGCGGCTGGTCCGCTTCGCCGAGATGGAGTACGCCCTGCCCCGCGAGCAGCTGGTGCCGGCCCTGAAGGAGGTCCGGAGGATGATCGACCGAACCGGGCTCCTGGTCAGCTTCCCGGTCGAGGTCAGGGCGGTGGCCGCCGACGACATCCCGCTCAGCCCGGCCTACGGCCGGCCCACCGGCTACATCGCGGTTCACGTCTTCCACCGTTTCGAGTACGAGCGTTACTTCCGGGAGGTGGAGGCGATCATGACCGCCCACCAGGGACGGCCACACTGGGGCAAGCTGCACTTCCAGGAGGCGGCCGGCCTGCGGCCGCGCTACCCGCTCTGGGATCGGTTCCTGGCCGTGCGGGACCGGCTCGATCCCCAGGGCGTGTTCGCCAACCCCTACCTGGACCGGGTGCTGGGCCGGCCAGGCAACCCGGAGCCGCCGGCCGGGCAAGGGCGGAGCGGCCGGGGGTCGAAGCAGGGGGATGGCTGACCCGGAGGCGCTGGACGACGACCGGATCCTGGCCAGCTTCGGCTATCGGCAGGAGCTGCGACGGGCGCTGAAGCAGTTCTCGCTCTTCGCCGTCGCCTTCTCCATCATCTCCATCACCACCGGCATCTTCACCAACTACGGCTTCGGGCTGATGCACATGGGTCCGGCCTTCATCTGGACCTGGCCGGTGGCGGTGGTCGGCCAGCTCCTGATCGGCCTGGTGGTGGCCGAGCTGGGGACCCGGATCCCGCTCTCGGGCTATTCCTATCAGTGGGGCTCGCGCCTGGTCGGGCCGGCCTACGGCTGGTTCGTCGGCTTCACCGGCCTGGCCTACCTCTCGGTGGGCGCGGCCGCCATCGACTTCGTGGTCGTGGCCCCGCTCTGGGCCGCCCTCCTGGGCCTGGACCCTACCGACCCCAACTCCAACCTGCTGATCACCCTGGTCCTGCTGGCCGCGCCGCTCGCGGTCAACCTGGTCTCCATCCGGCTGGCCTCGCGGATCAACAACGTCGCCGTCTTCACCGAGCTGGTGGGGACGGTGGTGGTGGCCCTGATCCTGATCGCCCTTGCCCTGAGCTGGCCGGTGCACTCGCTCGGCTTCCTCTTCAGCACCGGTGGGGAGGCGGCCGGCGGCCGCTGGCCGGAGCAGCTCCCGTTCGCCTTCTTGATCGGCATTTTCACCATCGTCGGCTTCGAGCTGGCCGCCGACCTCTCCGAGGAGGCGATCAACGCCCGGGTCACGGTGCCGAAGGCGGTCATCTGGTCGATCCTCTCCTCGGGCGGCCTGGGCATGATCGCGCTGGTCGGGTTCACCATGGCCATCCCCGACCTGGGCCGGACCATCGCCAGCCCGGTCCCCCTCGCCTACATCATCGAGCACTGGCTGGGGCGCACCCTGACCGGGGTCTTCCTGCTCTTCGTGGTCTTCTCGATCTTCGCCCTCACCGTGGTGGGGACGGCCGCCACCGCCCGGCTCATCTTCTCCATGGCCAGGGACAACATCCTGCCCTTCTCCCGTCTCCTGAGACGGGTCAACCCGCGCACCCGAACCCCGGTCAACGCCCTGCTGGCGACCGCGTTCCTGAGCCTGCTCTTCACGCTCTTCGGCTGGTGGAACGCCTCCCGGGGGGGCAGCGCCTTCGCGCTCCTGGTCACCGCCACCGCCACCCTCCCCTTCCTGGTCTATCTGGGGACGGCGCTCGCCTACGCCTACCGACGGCCGCGGCTGGAGGCGATGCCCGGCGCCTTTCACCTCGGCCGCTGGGCGAGGCCGGTGCGGTACCTGGCCCTGGGCTGGATCCTGATCGCGCTCCTGCTGCTGATGGTGCCGCGGGAGTACCGGGGTGCGGACCTCATCTGCGCCGCCGTGGAGGCGGTCGCGGCCATCTGGTACCTGGCCGTCCTGCGGCGGCGCTTCGCCGCGGGCACCGCCGGGGTGGCCGCGGCCGGGCCGCCGCCCAGCCCGGAGGGCTGAGGGGATCGCCGCCGCCTCCACCGGCCCGGGCCGGGTCAGGGCAGGGGCTCGCCCAGACGGTGGTTGTCGATGAGACGGGTCTCGCCGATCCGAACCGCCAGCACCGCCAGCCGGCCCGGAGGCCGGAAGCTGCGCTCGTCCACGACCTCGGCGTAGTCCACGTGCGCCAGCGGTTCGGCCCGGAGCACGTCCAGCATGACCCGTCGCAGCCCCTCGGGATCCCGCTCGCCGAGCAGGTAGCGCTGGTTGGCCGCGCGCAGGGCCTGGAACAGGCAACGGGCCGCGGCCCGCTCCCGGTCCCCCAGGTAGGCGTTGCGCGAGCTCAGGGCCAGCCCGTCGGGCTCGCGCACGGTGGGACAGACGACGACCTCGACGCCGGTGTCGAGGTCCCGGGCCAG
>DASRBU010000397.1:0-4764 GCA_035653475.1 Candidatus Dormiibacterota bacterium
CCATGATCGGCGCCGACGCCCTGGCCATCCACCTGAACTTCCTCGAGGAGGTGGTGCAGACCGAGGGTGACCGCCGGGTCCGGGGCCTACGCGAGGCGCTGGCCGGCGTGGTGGCGGCCGCCCCGGTCCCGGTCATCGCCAAGGAGACCGGGGCTGGCCTCTCCCGGCGGGCGGCGACCGAGCTGGCGGGGCTGGGCTTCCGGGCCCTGGACGTGGGCGGCCTGGGAGGGACCAGCTTCGCCGCGGTCGAGGCCCTCCGCGCCCGGGCACGGGGCGACCGACGGGGCGACCGGCTGGGACGCGTGTACCGCGACTGGGGCATCCCCACCGCCGTCTCGGTGGTGGCCGCGGCCGGGACCGGCCTCCCGGTGATCGCCACCGGAGGGGTCCGCAGCGGGCTGGACGCCGCTCGGGCGCTGGCGCTGGGGGCCAGGATGGTCGGAGTGGCGCGGCCGCTCCTGGCCGCGGCCCTGGAGGGGGAGGAGGCGCTGGACGCCTGGATCGAGCGCTTCCTGGAGGAGTTGCGGGTGGCCGTCTTCCTCACCGGCGGGACCCGAGTCGCCGACCTGCGGGCGACGCCGAAGGTGATCACCGGCGAGACCCGGCGCTGGCTGGACGACCTCGGGTACTCGGGCTGAGACCGTCCGGGAGGCAGGGCGACCGCCGGTCGCGGCACCGGCACGGCGAACCACCCCGTCGCGGGCTTCGCGCCAGCAGGTCGATCGTGACCGCGGTCGACGCGGCCGCGCCGAGGCCCGGCCACCCCGCCGTCGACCGAAACCACCTCGCCCATCCGCCGGCGGCCGGGTCGGCGCTCGGGACGGTCGCCGGGCCACGGCGGTGGGCGGTCCGCAGCCGGCTCGAGGTCGCCGATGTCCTCGCGGCTCGCGGCGCCGACCGTCGATGAGCCGAGCCCGGCTCGTCATCGACGCGTCGGCGGCCGTGGCCCCTGCTGGCCGACGACCGGCCGGCCGGTGGGTGACGGCAAGCGTGGCCGGGGCCGATCTGGCCCCCCGAGCCGATGCCCGGCGAGGCCTCCGGCATCCTGCGTCGTCGGGGCTGGCCGGCGTCCTCGATCCCACCGCCGGCCCGGCCCGCCAGCGTGGCGCTGACCTAACTGCTCGGCGTTCCTCTGGTCACGCTCGACGCGCGCCTCGGCGGGGCGCCGAGCCTGCCGTGCCCGGCCCTGGCCCACCGACGCCCCTGACGGCCCGGGGCATGGCCTCTCGTCGGCGGCGGAGGTCCCGTGGTTCCGGCCGAAGAGGTCGTTCTCGCGGCGCGCGGGTGAGGCCCTTCCTCGAACACGCGGAGGCGATCCGGCCTCCTCCCTCGGTGGGGCGCGCAGCTCGCGCCTCGCCCGAGGGGCCACGGTCCGAAGCGGGCAGGGGCGTCACGGCGCCGGGTGTCGGCCTCACCACGGGCGTCGGTCGGGTCGTGGCGGCACGCCCTGGTCGGGCGGCCAGGCCCGGATCATCCGGTCGGCAGGATGGACGTCGACCGTCTCGGACCTTCGCTGGCGTCGACGGGGTGGTGGGGAGGCCGGAGGGGTCGACCGGAGGTCACGGCTCCAGCAGCGGGTTACGCGTTCTCAGTCCCACGAACCGGCCGAAGTCACGGTCGGCGGTCCAGAGCTCACGGGCACCGTGCAGCAGGCAGAGCGCGGCGATGCTCGCATCGTGGACCAGCGGGCCGGTGACGCGGCCCCGCGCCACCAGCGTGCGGAACAGCTCCCAGCATCCCGGACCCTCGGCGAGGAGGGACAGGCTGGGAGACTCCAACCAGGCCGCCACCTGGTCCAGCGCCGTTTCCGGCGGCGTCGGGGGACGATAGATCCGAGGATGGGTGACGATGGCCAGGAACTCGCGGAGACAGGGCCAGGGTATCGCCCAGGGCGCCCGCCCCTCGGCCAGGCGCCGTACCACGAGGTGGGCGGGTTCGTGCCAGGTCGCGTCCCGACGGTGCGCGTAGACGAGGAGGTTGGTGTCGACCGCGATCACGCGCCGCGGCCTTCGTAGATCGCGTCGCGGATGCGCTGCCAGCCCCCTTCCGCGAACTCCGGCGCCAGCCCCTCGCCGCCGAAGCTCACGTCCCGGAGCCGGAAGGAGGGGTTGCGATCCTGCTCGTCGAGCACCTTGCGCAGCCCGGCTTCGATCAGCGCCCGGAGCGTCGTCCCGCGAGCGGCCGCGACCCGGCGGGCCCGGAGGAGCAGCGGGTCCGCGATCTCGACCGTGGTTTTCATACGGTTTGCCATATTACATGAGCCATATATATGGGTCCCCCTGGGGCGCGAGAGGTTGCCCTCGGCCGCTCGGGCCCCACGCCGCCGCCATGCCGCCGATCCCCTCCGTGACCCGACCCACCGCGAGCGCAGGGTCGAGCGCGAGACAGCACGAGCGCGGCCGGAGCGGGTCGGGAGGTCCTCCGGCGGCGCCGATCGGCGCCGCTCACCGCGAGCGGAGCCGATACGGCTTCGGCCCGGCTCAGCCCGAGACCGTGAACTCGAGGACCGTTCGCTCGGGGCGGTAGACGGACCAGCCGGCCAGCAGCACCCGCTCGGTGCTGGAACGCAGCTGGAGGCGGCGGACCAGGACCTGGTCCCCGGGCCGCAGCTCCAGCAGCCGGGCCTCCTCGGGGTCGGCGGGGCGGACCAGGACCGCCATGTGACCCCGGGCCACCTGCACCCCCACCCGCTTCACGAGGTAGTTCGAGAGCGGACCGCCGGCGACGTCGGCGGCGGTGAGCGACCGTGCGAGGTCGAGGGGGAGGAAGCGGACGTCGACCACGACCCGGGTCCCGTCCACGAAGCGGGAGCGCCGCGCCCGGACCACCTCGGCCCCCGGAGCGCACTCCAGCCAACCGGCGATCCCACCCTCGTCGGCGCGGGTCCGGGTCAGCTCGTCGACGGCCATCCGGTAGCCACGGCGACCGCTCAGCCAGGGCTGGAGGAAGGTGGTGGCGGTCACGCGCTCGGCCAGGTCGGCGCGGCGCACGAACGTTCCCCTGCCCTGGACCCGGTAGAGCACGCCATCGCGCACCAGGGCGTCGACGGCCTGCCGGACGGTCAACCGACTGACCCCGAAGACGGCACAGAGCTCACGGTCGGAGGGAAACGCCCATCCTTCCTGCGCGCGCTCGACGGCGGCGGCGAGGCGCTCGCGGATCTGGCGATGGAGGGGTACCCCGCTGCTCCGGTCGAGCGGCTCGAAGCGCCAGCCGACCATTGGTACAGACATCTTGACCGGTGCCGTCGGCACCGGCAAGGGTGGGAGGCGGTGCAGCCCTACCCGACCCGGACCGATGCCGGCGTCGTCCCTGGCCATGGGTGCCACGAGCCGGCCGTGGCCATCCGCGGGCGCCGGCTCCTACCCTCCCCGGGCGCCCGGGTCCCCCAACCCCGAGGTGGTCCCCGGGCCGCGGCCCCGGGACGCTGGAGCTGACCCGATGGCCCCCCACGTCGCCGTGCTGCCCGGCGACGGCATCGGCCGGGAGGTCGTCCCGGAGGCGGTGGCGGTCCTGGAGGGCCTGGGGCTGGGCATCGAGTTCGAGTTCTTCGACGTCGACGCCGATCGCTACCTGAGGACGGGGGTGGCGCTGCCGCCGGAGATCTTCCGCCGGCTGGAGCGGGCGGACGCCATCTTCCTGGGCGCGATCGGCGACCCCCGGGTGAGCGATCCCGCCTACCAGGCCTCGGTCCTCGGTCATCTGCGCACCGTCTTCGACCTCTACGCCAACGTGCGTCCGGCTCGGCTGCTGGACCGGAGCCTGAGCCCGCTCCGGCACCGCCGACGGCGGATGGACCTGGTGGTGCTGAGGGAGAACACGGAGGGGCTCTACGCCGGGATGGGAGCCCGCTACCGGCCCGGCAGCGACCGGGAGGTGGCGATCGTCCACCACTACAACACCTACTCCGGGGTGACCCGGATCCTGGAGTACGCCTTCGCCATCGCCCGCCGTGAGGTCTGCATGGTCGACAAGTGGAACGCCATGCCCGAGTCGGGGGCACTCTGGCACGCCCGCTTCCGGGCGGTGGCCGAGCGGCATCCGCGCCTCCGGGCCCGTCACCTGATGATCGATGCCGCCGCCGCCCACCTGGTGCGCGATCCGGCCCAGTTCGACGTGATCGTGACCGAGAACTGCTTCGGCGACATCCTCAGCGACCTGGCCGGCGAGCTGGCGGGCGGGATCGGGCTCGCGCCCTCGGGCAACTTCAACCCGGCCGGCCGCCGGGCCATCTTCGAGCCCGTCCACGGCTCGGCGCCGGACATCGCCGGCCGGGGGATCGCCAACCCGATCGCCGCCATCCGGACCGGCGGGATGCTGCTCCAGCACCTCGGCTTCCGGGCCGAGGCCCGGGCCTTGGAGGCGGCGGTGGTGGCGGCGGTCCGGGCCGGCGAACGCACCCGCGACCTGGACGGCAACCTCTCCACCACCGAGGCCGCGGCCGCGATCCGCCGCCACCTGCGGCGAGGGGAGTGACCCGATGACCCGCACTGGGATGGCGTCCCGAGCGCCGAGCGGAGACCCCGGCCGGAGGGAGGAGGGAGCATGGACTTCGAGCTGACCGACGAGCAGCGACGCCTCCAGCAGATCGCGCGCGACTTCGCCTACCGCGAGGTCCGGCCGCTGGCCCTGGAGCTGGACCGCAGGCAGGGGCGGGAGAGCTTCCCCCTGGAGCTGGTCCGCCGCGCCTCCCGGCTCGGGCTGCGGACCATGCGGGTGCCGCGCGAGCACGGCGGGCTGGGCACCGACCTCCTGACCGAGGCC
>DASRBU010000398.1:0-2322 GCA_035653475.1 Candidatus Dormiibacterota bacterium
AGGGCATGGCATCGAAGCCGGTCACGCCCATCAGTGGATGACCTGCTGGCCCCAGTGGAAGAAGTGGTTGGTCAGGGCAGCCGCGGCGGCGACGCCCACGATGGCCAGGAAGATCACGATCAGGGCGTGGAGCGCCCCCCCAGCGCTCGCATGCCCAACGTGGACCCCGAAGGCCCAGCGAGCCAGGTGGACGATGAATGCGACGGCCAGCAACACCAGCAAGAACGCCCCCAGCGCCGCCAGCAGGCTCTCCGCCGCCCCGTAGAAGGGCAGCACCTGGGTGGCGTTGGCGGTGTCGGCGGGGTTGTAGTTCTGGATGTCCAGCCAGATCATGCCGTACCCGTACCCTCCACGCGGAATCGGGCCCCCACCAGACCGGCCAGGGCCAGGTAGTCATCCGCCACCCCAGGGACGATCAGCGCCCAATCGATGCGCCCACCCCGAGCGAGGTGGCGGTCGAAACGCACCGGCAGCCAGGCCACCCCCCGTTCGGCGAAGACCCGGCCCACCTGCTCCGCAGAGCGGGCATCCGGAGCCGCGTTGACCACGACCACGCAGCTCCGCTCGACGAACTCCCGCCCTCGGAGCCGCTCCAGGTGATCGAGGGCTCGGCAGGCCAGCCGCACCGCATCCGCAGCGGGGGTGGTCACCACCACCGCCTGCTCCGCCCGCTCCACCACCAGGGCCGTGGCCGGCTCGGCCAGTGTTGCCCCCGCGTCAGCCAGGACCAGGTTGTGGGTCCGCGCCAGCACCCCCAAGAGCCGCTCTGCCTCCCCTCGGCTCAGGATCGCCTCCCCCTCCAGGGGTGCCGCCACCACCTCCAGCCGCGACTGGGGATCGCAGACCGTGTAGCGGCTGATGTCGGCCCGGCCCTCCACCTCGCCCGCTCGGGCCAGGTCACGGGTGGTCAGCCGCACCCCATCCACCACCAGCCGGTCGGCCAGGTTGCCCACCTCGGTGGCGGCGTCCAGGGCGACCACGGCGTCGGCTCGGAGCAAGCCGAAGGTCGAAGTGAGCAGCGCCGTCACTGTCGACTTGCCCACCCCACCCTTGCGGGACAGCACCGCCACCAGGGCGCAGCGGCCCTGGATCGGGGTCCGGGCCTGGCGTGCCTGCTCGATCCGCCATCGCTCCCGCGCCGACGGCCCGGGCCGGACGAGTCCCAGGCTGGCCACCCGCATCGCCCGTCGCCAGCCGCTCGAGGCCGGCCGACGCACGGTCACCAGCCCCTCGAAGCCGGGCGGCAAGACCTGACGCGCCCCCAGGGGCTCACCTCGGGCAACGCTGCCGGGCGAGATCCGACCATCCCCGGAGGGGGCGAACCGGTCGAGCGGGATCACCTCTTCTTCGACCTTCACAGTCACCACCCCCTAACGGTCAGCGAAACGACCTCACGGGACGAGTCCCGTGGGGACCCCTCACGGCCCCCGGGTCAGCGCTGCTCGTGTCCTCCTGGGGAGCACCGAGAGGCGGATGGGAATGTAGGGCGGAAATTCGCCACGGATCGAGGGCGGGGACGGTTGACGAGCCAGCATCCCCGCCGCCCGCCATCGACGCAGCGTGCGCGGGTCCGGCCCCTCACCCCAGCGCACACAGCGCTCGGCGCAGGCCTCCCAGCTCATCCCCTGGCGCCGCAGCGTCGCCACGTGATGGACGACATCGACCGAGTAGCGCCGCCGCGGAATCACTCCGGCTGGACGCTCGGTCCAGACCCGCCGACAGCGCCGGCAGCGACGGCGGCGCAGGCAGAGGACCTGCCTTCCCTCTCGCCCCACCAGCATCCGCCGGCGGGCCCCCCAGCTCCAGCTCTCGGCGCCCCCGCAGCGCGGGCACCGCACAGCCATGGGGCTTTGACTCGCAGAGCGACACCGATACCGTCAAGCCGCTCCGCGCTCGTCAAGCAGACCCGACCCTGGCAAGCGTCCTCCGTTTGCTCACGCCGAGAGCGCCCGTCCGACCAGCGCCCGCTGCCGAATCCGCCGCTGGGCAGCGGCCCGACACTCCAGGCAGGGCGGCCCATAGGCGGGCAGATCCGCCCCGTCGGCCAGTCCCCGCCCACAGATGGAGCAGCGCGGCACGTGCTCGGGCAGCTCGTCGTCCGGGGGTCGGCAGGACTCCAGCACCCGCAGCTCGGCCGGGTCGACCAGCACCTCCCCCAGCGGCAGCACCCGTCGATCGCCGGGATTGCCGACCGGATGGGCGACCACCGTGCGCAGGTGGACCGCCACGACCTCCACCTCCGGCGAGGGCCAGGGCTCCTCGCGCCCGCAAGGGGCCCCGAGGAAGAGCGCCCGGAACGGCACCCGCACCCGCTCGGGTGGG
>DASRBU010000399.1:0-6659 GCA_035653475.1 Candidatus Dormiibacterota bacterium
CCTCGAAGTCGTACACGCTGGAGAGGGGCGTGCCGTCGGCCACGCTCACGTCGATGACGCTGACCCGCTGCTCGTAGCCCTGCAGGACGCGGGCGAAGGAGTGGCCGAGCAGCAGGCCGGCCCCGGCCAGGATGAGCATGACCGTGATCGAGAGCACCGCCGCCAGGCTGACCCCAGCGTTGCGCCAGAAGTTCTGCCAGGCGCTGTCAAGCGCGAAGAGCAGGTTCCGGAGTGGCCTCATGGTAGGTGGAGCCCTGACGGTCCCTGACGATGCAGCCGGCCTCGAGAGCCACCACGCGGCGGCGCATGGCGTCGACGATGTCGCGGTTGTGGGTGGCCATCAGCACGGTCGAGCCCCCCTGGTTGATCCGGACCAGGATCTGCATGATCTCCCAGGCGGTGCCCGGGTCGAGGTTGCCGGTGGGCTCGTCGGCGACCAGCAGGCGAGGGCCGTGGACCAGCGCCCGGGCGATCGCCACCCGCTGCTGCTCCCCGCCCGACAGCTCACGGGGATAGCGGTCCCGCGCCTGGGCGAGCCCCACGATCTCCAGGGCCTCCTCCACCCGTCGGGCGATGGCACGCCGTGACTCGCCCTGCACCCGCAGGGCAAAGGCCACGTTCTCGTACGCGCTCAGGCGCGGCAGCAGCTTGTAGTCCTGGAACACCAACCCCACCTGCCGGCGCAGGTGGGGAAGGCGGTGGCGGGGCAGCTCACCCAGCTCCAGGCCGTGGACGTACACCTCGCCCCGGGTGGGCCGCTCCTCGCGGATGAGCAACCGGATGAGGCTGGACTTCCCGGCGCCCGAGGGACCCACGAGGAAGACGAAATCGCCCTCGGGCACGTCGAAGGTGATGTCCCTGAGCGCCTCCGCCCCGTTCGGGTAACGCTTCCAGACGTGTCGAAAGCTGACGATGTCCACGATGCTTGCCAGACGAAGACCACGTCGCTCCAGCGACCGTCACCCGCCGGCCGCGCCTCCCTGGGCGCCGCCAGGCCACGCCAGCCGCACTATAGCCGTGAGGGCGGGCAGGGATCAAGCGGGGAACTCGGGCCGCGGGCTGGAGCGGGACGGGCGCCCCTCGGGCCGCGGAGGCCGCCGGACCGCTCGGAGCCCCTCAGGCGGTCCGCTCCCGGGCCGACCGCTCCCCCAGTCGCCAGCGCAGCCAGCCCTCGATGAAGGGCTCGATCTCGCCGTCGAGCACCGCCTGCACGTTGCCGGTCTCGACCCCGGTGCGCAGGTCCTTGACCAGGGTGTAGGGCTGCAGGACGTAGTTGCGGATCTGGCTGCCGAACTCGGCCGGCGGCACCTCGCCGCGCAGCTCCTCCCGCCGCCTGGCCGCCTCCTGCTGCTGTCGTTGGAAGAGACGGGAGCGCAGCACCTTCATCGCGATCTCGCGGTTCTTGATCTGGGAGCGCTCGTTCTGGCACTGGACCACGATCCCGGTGGGGAGGTGCGTGATCCGCACCGCCGAGTCCGTCTTGTTGACGTGCTGGCCGCCGGCGCCGGTGGAGCGGTAGGTGTCGATGCGCAGCTCGTCGGGGTTGATCTCGACCTCCTGCTCCTCCGCCTCCTCCAGCTCCGGCATCACCTCCACCAAGGCGAAGGACGTGTGCCGTCGGTGGTTCTGGTCGAAGGGCGAGATGCGGACCAACCGGTGCACGCCGTGCTCGGAGCGCAGGAGACCGTAGGCGCGCCGCCCCCGGAAGATGGCGGTGGCGGACTTGAGGCCCGCCTCCTCGCCCGCGGAGGTGTCCACGATCTCGACCTCGCACCCCGGCCGCAGGATCGAGACCTCGTTCGGCGAGGGCTGCGCCCAGTGCACGTACATGCGGAGCAGCATCTCCACCCAGTCCTGGGCGTCCACCCCGCCCTGCCCGACCGAGATCGTGATCACGGCGTCGTGGTCCGCGTACGGCTCCGAGAAGAGCAGGTCCAGCTCCCGCCGGCTCAGCTCGCCCTCCAGCCGGGCCTGCTCCTCGGCGACCTGCGCGGTCAGCTCTTCGTCGGAGGTGGCCAGCTCCGCCAGCTCGACCAGGTCCCTGGCCTGGCGCTCGAGCCGATCCCACGACTCCACCTCCTCGCGGAGCCCGGCCGCCTCACGCGCGTAGCGACCGGCCAGGGCAGGATCGTCCCAGATGTCCGGCTCGGTGAGCTTGCGGTCCAGCTCGGCCGCCCGCCGGCCCTTCGCCGGCAGGTCAAAGATGCTCCTTCAGCTCGAGGATCCGGCGCAGCAGCTCCCCGGGCGTGTGACTCGAATACCTAACGTCCATGGCAGCGCTTGTACTTTTTACCCGAACCGCACCAGCAGGGATCGTTGCGCCCGACCTTGGCCGGAGCGACGGCGCCGACGCGGGCCTCGCCGGCGCGCGAGCGCCCCTCGGCCCGGTGGCCGTTGCCCACCCCGGCCACCGCCGGCGCCGGCCGCGCCCCGCCCTCCAGCATCGACCGCGGCTGCGGAGGCGGCTCCTGGGGCATCACCTGGACCCGGAACATGTTGGCCACCACGTCCGCGCGGATGCTCTCGGTAAGCTCGTTGAACATCCTGAAGGCCTCGTTCTTGTACTCGACCAGCGGGTCCCGCTGGCCGTACGCCTGGAGCCCGATGCCCTCGCGGAAGTGCTCCATCTGGGTCAGGTAGTCGACCCACTTGGTGTCGATGGTGCGGAGGATCACGTAGCGCTCCACCGCCCGGCAGAGCTGCTCGTCGCCGATCTGCTGCTCCTTGGCCTCGTAGGCCCGCACCGCCGCCTGGTACAGGAACTCCGTCAGATGGGCCTTGCCCCGGCGGAGCGCCTCCTCCGGGATGGTGGTGCCGGGGGCGAGGGGGAAGTACTTGCCCAGGTACGTGAGCAGGCCGTCCACGTCCCAGGTGTCGTAGTGGCGGCCCTCGCAGTGCCCCTCGACGCCCTGCTCGATCAGCTCGTGGATGTAGTCGAGGATGTTGGCCCGGGTGTCGACACCCTCGAGCACCTTCCGCCGCTCGGCGTAGATGATCTCCCGCTGCTTGTTCATGACGTCGTCGTACTCGACGACGTGCTTGCGGGTGTCGAAGTTCATGCCCTCGACCTTCTTCTGGGCGTTCTCGATCGAGCGGGCGACCCACCGGTGCTCGATGGGCTCGACCTCGAGCCGTTCCATGAGCGCGCCGATGCGGTCGGCGGCGGGGCCGAAGATCCGCATCAGATCGTCCTCGAGCGAGATGAAGAACCGGCTCGAGCCGGGATCGCCCTGACGCCCGGCACGACCTCGTAGCTGGTTGTCGATCCGGCGGCTCTCGTGTCGCTCCGTGCCGATGATGTGCAGGCCCCCGGCCTCGGCCACGCCGGGTCCGAGCACGATGTCGGTGCCACGGCCGGCCATATTGGTGGCGATCGTGACCGCGCCCGGCTGCCCGGCCTCGGCCACGATCGCCGCCTCGCGCTCGTGCTGCTTCGCGTTGAGCACGTTGTGGGGGATGCCGCGCTTCTCCAGCAGGCGCGAGAGCCGCTCCGACTTCTCCACCGACACCGTGCCCACCAGCACCGGACGCCCTTGCCGGTGCATCTCCTCGATCTCGTCGATGACCGCCTTGAACTTCGACTCCTCGGTCTTGTAGATGACGTCGGGGAAGTCGGTCCGTCGCATGGGCTTGTGGGTGGGGATGGGGACGACCTCGAGGCCGTAGATCTTGTGGAACTCCTCGGCCTCGGTCAGGGCCGTGCCGGTCATGCCGGCCAGCTTCTCGTAGAGCCGGAAGTAGTTCTGCAGGGTGATGGTGGCCAGGGTCTTCATCTCCTGCTGGACCCTGAGCCCCTCCTTGGCCTCGATGGCCTGGTGGAGGCCGTCCGACCAGCGCCGGCCCGGCATCGTCCGACCGGTGAACTCGTCGACGATGACGACCTCGCCGTCCCGCACGATGTAGTGGACGTCGCGATGGAAGAGCGCCCTGGCCTTGAGCGCCTGGTTGATCTGATGCGCCTCCGCCACGTGCTCCAGGTCGTAGATGTTCTCGATGCCCGTCATCCGCTGCATCTTGGCGATGCCCTCTTCGGTCAGGGAGACGGACTTGTACTTCTCCTCGACCACGTAGTCGACGTCCTTCTGGAGGCGGGCGGCGTAGCGCGCGTACTCGTAATACTTCTCGGTCGACTCCTCGCTCTGGCCGGAGATGATGAGTGGCGTCCTGGCCTCGTCGATCAGGATCGAGTCCACTTCGTCCACGATGGCGTAGCACAGCTCGCGCTGGACGCACTGCGCCGGGTCGGTGGCCATGTTGTCGCGCAGGTAGTCGAAGCCGAACTGGGTGTTGGTACCGTAGGTGATGTCGCAGCGGTAGGCCTCGGGGCGCGACACCGGGCGCAGGTGCTGCAGCCGAGGGTCGGGGTGCGTCTGGTCCAGGTAGTCGGGGTCGTAGACGAAGGAGCTGTCGGGCATCTGGGGGTCTCCGACGACCACGCCCACGGACAGACCGAGCAGGTGGTAGATCGGCCCCATCCAGCCGGCGTCGCGCCGGGCCAGGTAGTCGTTGACCGTGACCAGGTGGACGCCACGCCCCGGGAGCGCGTTCAGCACCAGCGGCAGCGCCGCCACCAGGGTCTTGCCCTCGCCGGTCTTCATCTCCGCGATCTTGCCCTCGTGGAGGACGATGCCTCCGACCAGCTGCACATCGAAGTGACGCAGCCCGATCGTCCGCCGGCTCGCCTCCCGAACCAGCGCGAAGCACTCGATCAGCAGGTCGTCGAGGTCGGCGCCCTCGCGGGCCTGGACCCGCAGGTCCTCGGCCCGGGCCCGGATCTCGTCGTCGGAGAGCGATTGCAGCTCGGGCTCGAACGCTCCGATGATCCGCGCCGTCTCCAGGTGACGGCGGACCTCGCGTTCGTTGGGATCGATGAGCTTGAGCAAGCGCACCGCTACCTCACCCGCCGGGGTACAGGGGGTCGAGAGCACCTCCGTCCCGAGGTCGGACAGCTCCCGGCCTCACCTGCCGCGCCAGCACCTTCATCCGAGTGATCATACCCATGGACGCGGCCGGGAACGCGCCCGACCGGGCCCGCCAGCTCCCATCGGGGGGTGCTCGACCGCCCCTCTTCTCCGTCGCTCCGCACCTCACCACCTCCCGCCCGCCCGGGCCAGGGTCAGGCCCTGCACGCTGCCCGCCCCGGCAGCTCGAAGGGCCCGAGCGCACGCCTCCAGGGTGGCCCCGGTGGTGGCCACGTCGTCGACCACCACCACCGGCGCACCGGCGAGCGGCGCCCCTCGCCAGGCGAAGGCGCCGGCGACGTTGGCGCGGCGACGGAGCCGGTCCTGCCCGACCTGGGGCGGGGTGTCGCGGATCCGCACCAGGCGTCCGGGCGGGGCCGGCACCCGGCAGCGCCGGCGCAGCTGAGCGGCGAGGATCTCGGCCTGATCGTACCCCCGCCGGCGAAGCCGGGCGGGATGGAGTGGAACGGCCACCACCCACGCCCCCGGGGGGCGGTCACGCCCTGGCTCGACCAGCAGCTCGGCCAGGGTGGGTCCCAGCGCCCGCCAGCCCTCGTACTTGAAGCGGTGGATGGCACGCTCCAGCGGCCCCTCGTAGCGGGCGGCGGAGCGGAGCCGGGACAGCGCCCTCAGGTGTCGGTGGCAGCCACAGCCGGCGCCGGCGAACTCGAGTTCGCGACCACAGCGCTCGCACCGTGGCCCTCCGGGCGGCCCCATGCCCCGCCGGCAGCGCGGGCAGAGCCAGGCGCCGAGCGCTCCGCAGCCGCCGCAGCGAGGCGGCAGGAGCCAGTCCAGGCAGCCTCCGAGAGGATGGAAGAGGTCCACATCCCGAGCCTACGGGCCGCGTCCAGCCCGGCCGTCAAGGGATCGACGACCCCTGCTCGGGGACGGCCGGCGGCTCCTCGCCGGCGGCCTGCGGGGCAGCGACGGCTCCGATCAGGAGGCGGTCGCCCGACCGCAGGCCCACCCCCGCCACCGTGCCCGCGGGCAGCTCCAGCACACCGTGTGCGCCCCTGACCAGGGGCACCGCCCGCCAGGGCGCCAGCCGCTCCCGCACCCGCAGGACGCGATGCTCCCGGTCCAGGAAGACGGCATCGATCGGCCCGGAGAGGAAGCAGGTGTGGATGCCGCGACAGGGCGCGATCCACATCCCCTCTCCCGCCCGCAGGGGAGCACGGAACATGAGACCCAGGGCCCGCCCCAACGGCGTCCTGGGCACCTGGAGCCGGCTCGCCAGCACCCGGCCGCTTCCGAGGTGCACCGCCCGGAACCCGATCCGGCCCCGGCCCCTCATCCCCCCGGGGTCGGCCGGCCGCCCCAGCGCAGCCCGGAGACCACGTACGAGCCGGCCTGGCTCCGGCGCAAGGTCGTCCAGCGGTGGTGGCGGGGCACGCCCTCCCGCGCCGGCACCACCACGCCCACCTCGACCCAGGCCGGCATCAGCGACCGGGCGAAGGCCATCGCCTCCCTCTCGGAGGCGAAGCTCCGCGTCGCCTTCCCCGGCACCTCCACCTCCCAGGCCTCGCGCTGGACCACGCGCACGAACACGGCGATTCTCTACCCTACTCCCCGTGCCCGATCTCCTGGCCGAGCCCCGCCTGCACTTCGAGCTGGCGGGCCCCGAGGGTGGCCGCCCCATCGTCCTCGTCCACGGCTTCGCCAGCGACTACGAGCTGAACTGGGTGGGCACGCGCTGGC
>DASRBU010000400.1:0-3375 GCA_035653475.1 Candidatus Dormiibacterota bacterium
CTTACGGAACGGCCGAGGCCGGTCGGAGGACAGGTGCAGAGACGTGAGGTGCTGGCACAGGAGTCCATGAGCTTCGCTCGCTTCGATTCTCAGGAGACCGCGACCGGGTCCGACCACGGCGGTCATCCCATGCAGCTGCCCGTCGACGTGCTCCCGGAGCCCGGTCCCCTGCCGGTCGGGTCCCGAATGCCGCGATCACGTCCCGCGGGCTTCACCGGCCGCGTCGCCGAGCTGCAGCAGATCGCGGGCGCGCTCAGCGACCGGCGCGCCACCGTGCTCACCGGGCCGGAGGGTTCGGGCAAGACGGCCTTGGCCCTGGAGTTCGCGCACCGCTACGGCCGCTACTTCCCAGGCGGCGTCTTCTGGATCGGCTGCTCGGTCCCCTCCACCCTTGCCGTTCAGGTCGCGGCCTGCGGGCGAAGCGACGCCATGGACCTCCGTCCCGACTTCGCCGGCCTGTCCCTGGACGAGCAGGTCCGCCTGGTGCTGGGGGCCTGGCAAGGAGACACACCCAGGCTCCTTCTCTACGACGACTGCGACGAGCCAGCCCGGCTGCGCGACCTCCTGCCCGGCCGGGGCGGAGCCCACATCCTGATCACCTCGAGGTCGCGGGGATGGGACGGCCCGCCGCAGCCAGCGGTGCTGCCGGTCGGGCCCCTGCCCCGCGAGCACGGGGTGGCCGTGCTGAGCGGCTTTCGCCCCGACCTGGCCGCGCAGCCGGCGGCGCTGGGGCAGATCGCCCGCGAGCTGGACGACCTGCCTCTGGCCCTGAACCTGGCCGGGGGCGTCCTGGCCATCCAGCCAGAGCTCACCCCGGAGGCCTACCGCCAGCGGCTCCGAGACCCCGGCGTCGAAGCGCGCGCCCTGGAGCTGGAGGGTCCGGAACCGGTCCCGGGGGAGCCGCCGCACCGTCCGCTGGCGGCCATCTTCGGCCGCCGCCGGACGCAGCCGTCGTCGCCGGCCCGGGCACCGGCCGCGGCCCGGGCCTTCGTGCTCGCCCTCCTCGGTCTGGAGCAGGTCGACGGGGCCGGCCGCGCCCGAGCCCTGCTGGCGCGGGCGGCTCGGCTCGCGCCGGCCCCCATCCCCGAGGAGCTGCTGCTGGCCACCCTGGTCGAGGGCCCACCCTCCGCCTCGGAGGCGCCGCGGTCCGACCAGTCGCCCGCCCCGGTGGGTGAGGACGAGGCACGGGAGGCGCTGGCCCGGCTGGTGCGTCTGACCCTCCTGGAAGGGGACGGCCCGTGCCTCTGGCCACACCGCCGGCTGGCCGCCTACCTCGACCGGTCCGTCGCCGACGACGAAGGCCGGCGGGCGGTGGAACGGGCCCTGGTCGCCTTGGCCCGGGAGGCCAACCAGATCGGGGACGCGACCCGCCAGCTCCTCCTGGCCCCCCATCTGGAGGCCGCCGCCCGCTCGGCGGCCGATCGAGGCGAGGATCTGCACGGGGCACAGCTCAGCACCGAGCTCGGCCGCCTGCTCTGGGCTCTGGGCGATCCGGCCTCGGCCGGCCTCCACCTCGAACGGGCGCTGTCCATCCACGAGCGGCTCCTGGGGCCGGAATCGGCCGAGACCATCGGCGGTCTGCAGAGTCTGGGCTCGCTGCGACGAGCCCAGGGCGACCTCAACGCCGCCCGGGCCTGCCTGGAGGAGGCCTTGGTCCGGGCCGAGCGGGCCCTGGGCGACGACCACCCCCTGACCGCTGCCGTCCTCACCGACCTGGGGTGGGTGCGCCAGGGGCAGGGCGATCCGGCCGGCGCCCGTCGCTGTCTGGAGCGGGCCGTGGAGCTCTCGGAACGCCGGCTGGGCGAACACCCCGAGACGGCGGCGGCCCGGCACGGCCTGGGCACCCTGCTCGCCGAGCAGGGTGATCTGGCCGGCGCCCGCAGCTGGCTGGAGCGCGCGCTCGGGACCTGGGAGGTCACCTCCGGCGTCGACCACCCCCGGACGCTGGCCTGCCTGCGGGAGGTGGGCATGGTCCGCAAGGCCCAGGGCGATCTGGCCGGTGCCCAGGAATGCCTGTTCCGCGCCCTCGAGGCCTGCGAGCGAACCCTGGGGACGGATCATCCGGAGACGGCCACGGTCCTGGACGGCCTCGGCATCGTCCTCCGGGCCCGCGGCAACCCCGAGGGAGCGCTGTCCTATCTCCGGCGCGCCCTGAGCATCCGGGAGCGGGCGTTCGGCCCCGACCACCCGGTGACCGCGGCCAGCCTCAGCAACCTGGGGATGCTCCTCCGGTCGGAGAACGATCTGGAGGGTGCCCGCCCCTACCTGGAACGGGCCCTGGTCATCTCCCAACGCGTCCTCGGGCCCTACGATCCCCAGACCGCGACCAGCCTGAGCCAGCTGGGCACGCTCCTGCAGGCTCAGGGCGACCTGGTGGAGGCGCAGCCCTATCTGGAACGGGCCGTCGCCATCCGGGAGCAGGCCCTGGGCGCTGACCACCCGGAGACCGCGGCCAGCCTCCACGACCTCGGCCGGTTGCTGATCGAACAGGGGGATCTGGTCGGGGCGAGGACCTACCTGGAGCGGGCGCTCGAGATCCGCGAGGAGGTCCTGGGCCACGACCACGTCCAGACCGCGGACACCGAGCACAGCCTGGGCACGCTACTCTGGCAGCTGGGCGATCCCGCCAGCGCCCTGGTCTACCTGGAGCGCGCGGTCGACATCCGAGAGCGCCACCTCGGCCCCGACCATCCGGAGACCCTGGCCAGCATCAAGAACCTGGACGCCCTCCGCCACCTCCTGGCCGGAGGTGTCTCCGCCGCCCTCACCTTCCCCCCGGCCGGTCCCGGCCCCGTGCCTCCGTCCGGGGATCAGGCGGTGAAGGACAGCTCGTAGGGCGCGGCCGGGCGCTGGTTCACGTCCTTGAGCGCCCCCGTCACCTGGAGGGTGTAGACGGCCCCGGTCGTCAGGCCCCCCGGCACGGTCAGGACCACGGTTCGCGAGCCGGCGTCGTAGGACACCTGGAGGTTCGACACCCCCTCCAGCGTCACGCCGCCCTGGACGCTGCTCTGGGTCAGGTCGGAATCGAACTGCACCCTGACCTGGCCGCGCCCGACCGAAACCGCCAGGACCTGAGGGCCCTTCCCGAAGCCGAGCAGCGGCTGCGCGCTGAGGTCGTGGACGTGCAGGCCACCGTCGGCGCCCCTGACCAGGGCCAGGTTGAGGTCGATCGCGGTCTGGGCCGCACCCTGGCCGTAGATCAGGCGCACCACGGCACGGCCGGGCTGCAACAGGACGACGTAGGAGCGGGTGAAGCCGCCGAGGTTGGGCTGCGCCTGGAGCAGGCGCTGGTACGCCTGCTGGCCGTTCTGGTCGAGCTGGCCGGAGGTCTGCGCGCCGGAGGTGACGGCGTCCAGGAAGCTCTGGACGAAGTCG
>DASRBU010000401.1:0-16046 GCA_035653475.1 Candidatus Dormiibacterota bacterium
GGCACCACCGCAGCGCCACCGGCGCCCGCCGTTCCCCCCTCATCCTGCGCCACATCCTGAAGAACCGACTGCTGCTGGTGGCCAACAACGACCTCTGGCCGGACGGCCTGCGCCGCCTGCCCACCGTGGCCCTGTTCACCGCCCTCACCGCCGTCCAGTTCGGGCTGGAGTCGCCCTGGGCGCCGCTGGGGATCGCCGACGCCGTCCGCCTGCTGCCCGAGAGCCGGCGCCGCCGGCGCTTCCTGCGCGAGAGGCGCCGGGTATCCTCGGCTGAGATCGATGCCTGGATGCAGCGGTTCCCCTACCGGCAGAAGCTGGCCCAGCGGCTCCTCGGCCAGCGGCGGGCCGCGGGCCGGCCCGGACGCTCCAGCCAGGTCCTGAGCGGCTGAAGGTGATCCGCATGGTGAAGCCCTCCATCCCTCCCTCCGTCGCCCTGCCCCGCAGCGGTCACGCGCTCAACCGGGAGCGGCTGCGCCAGCTGGTGCGCCGCGAGCTGACCGCCCGCTACCGGGGCTCGGTGATGGGGGTGGCCTGGTCCCTGCTCAACCCGGTCGTGTACATGATCGTGTACACGGTCGTCTTCTCCAAGTTCATGCGCTTCAACATCCCCGGGACGCCGTACCCCGTCTACCTGCTCTCGGGCCTGCTGGCCTGGAACTTCCTCACCCAGTCCATCAGCGCCTCGATCAACAGCATCCTGGGGAACGCGGCCCTGGTGAAGAAGGTGGCCTTCCCCTGGATCATGCTCACCGTGGCCACGGTGATCTCGGCCTTCGTCAACTACGCCATCAGCCTGGTGCTCCTGGCCCCGCTGCTGATCTTCTTCCACGTCCCGGTGAGCCCGGCCCTGGCCCTGCTCCCGGTGGTGACCGCCGTGCTCTTCGCCTTCGCGCTCGGCCTCAGCCTGGGCCTGGCCGCCGTCAACGTCTACTTCCGTGACATCGAGTACCTGACCATGATCGCCATCCAGGTCTGGTTCTTCATGACCCCGGTCATCTACCAGCTCGACCAGATCCTGGCCATCAGCCAGGGCAGCCGCCTGTTCACGGTCTTCCGCTGGATCCTGTACGTGAACCCCATGACCTGGGTCGTGAGCGCCTTCCAGGACCTGATCGCCTTCCACCGCTGGCCGGCGCACTGGCCGGGCCTGCTCTACGCCGCCGGGGTGGGGGTGCTGGTGCTGGCGGCGGGCACCCTCCTCTTCCAGCGGCTCTCCCGCCGCTTCGCCGAGGAGCTGTGATGGCGGCCGGGGTCGCGGTCCGGGTGCGCGACGTCTCCAAGCGCTTCCGCATCTACCACCGCCGCAACCTGACCCTGAAGCAAGCCCTGCTCCAGCGCCGTCGCGGCGTCTTCGAGGAGTTCCTGGCCCTGCAGGGGGTGAGCTTCGAGGTGGAGCAGGGAGGGGCGCTGGGCATCATCGGTGAGAACGGCTCGGGCAAGTCCACGCTGCTCAAGTGCATCGCCGGGATCCTCCAGCCGGACCGGGGCAGCATCGAGACGCACGGCCGGGTGGCCGCCCTCCTGGAGCTGGGCGCCGGCTTCCATCCCGAGTACACGGGCCGGGAGAACGTCTACCTGAACGGGGCCCTGATCGGGCTGCCTCGGCGCTACATCGACCGCGTCATGGACGAGATCGTCGCCTTCAGCGAGCTGGAGCGCTTCATCGACAACCCGGTCCGCACCTACTCCTCGGGCATGTACGCCCGGCTGGGCTTCTCCATCGCCGTCCACCTCGACCCCGACGTCCTGGTCGTCGACGAGGTCCTGGCCGTGGGCGACGAGGCCTTCCAGCAGCGCTGCTACGACCGCATCGCCCGCATGCGGGCCGAGGGCCGCACCCTGATCATGGTCTCGCACGCCCTGGAGCCCATCCGGGAGTTCTGCTCCGACTGCATCTGGCTGGATCGAGGCCAGGTCCGAGAGCGGGGCTCGGCCGCGACCGTGGTCGCCCGCTACCTGGCCGAGGTCAACGCGCGCGAGTCGGCCCTGATGGCCGGCGAGGTGGAGCGGGTGCACCAGCTGGTCCCCTCCGGCCGGGGCGGGGTGGGGGTGACCCGGGTGCGCTTCGAGGGGGCCGACGGCCCCACCCATGTCTTCGAGACCGGCGACCCCTTCGAGATGGTGATCGAGTACCACGCCCCGGCACGTCTGGAGGGGGCCCGCTTCAGCGTCGGTTTCCAGCGCGAGGACGGGGTGATGGCGTTCTCGACCACCACCGAGGACACCGAGCTCGCGGCCTCCTCCCTGCCCCCCAGGGGGGAGGTGAGGCTGCGCATCCCGAGCCTGCCCCTGCTGGAGGGCCTGTTCCGGGCCAGCGTGAGCATCAGCGACGCCCGGAGCGGCGAGCCCTACACCATCCTCGAGAACGCCTTCCCCTTCCGGGTCCGCAGCCAGGGGGTCAAGGAGAAGGGCATGGCACTGCTCGGCCATCGGTGGGAGCTGCCAGCCGCCATCGCCCGGCGTAGCGTCGAGGCATGAGCGCGTGGAATCCGAGAGCGGGAGGGATGAGGATCGGGCTCGTCACTGAGCGGATGCTGACCGGGTTCGGCGTCGACCTCTGCGTGGACCGGCTGGCGTCCGGGCTCGCGCGCCGGGGCCACGAGGTCACCGTCTACTGCTCGATCGCCGACGACGCCTACCGGCACGGCGGGGATCGGCCCTACCGGCTGCGGCTCACGCCCGTTCGCGCAACGAAGCTCTTCCCGCTCATGGACCGCCGCGGCTGCTCCTGGGCGCGCCTCTTCGACCACGAGGGCCTGGACGTGCTCGAGATCCACGCCTTTCCCTTCTTCAGCGCCATCCCCCGCCTGTCCACGCCCGTGGTCGCGGTCGACCACGGGGTCTCCTCGACCATGGGCATGCCGCTCTGGCTGCGGGCCGACTTCGCCTACGTGCGCTGGACGCTGTACCACCGCCACCTCCCCCACGCCACCCGACTGGTCACCATCTCCGAGTTCCTGCGCCGGCAGATGCCGGGAAGGCTGGCGGAGCGGACGGAGGTGGTGCCCTGGGGCTCGGAGCACCACTGGCGGCCGGTGGACCCGCAGCAGGTCCTGGCCTACCGGCGCCGCCTGGGCATCGCCGACGACCGGGTGCTCGCCCTCTACGTGGGCCGGCTCAACCACAAAGGCCAGCCCTACAAGGGGGTGGCGGAGCTGCTGGAGCACCACCGGGCGCTCCGCGAGGAGGGGCTGCCGGTGGCCCTGCTCTGCCTCGGCTACGGCGGCCCCGAGGACGCCCGCGCCGTCGCCGAGGCGGGAGGGGTCGCGGTCCTGAGCGCCCCGGCCGAGGAGATGGCGCTGGCCTACCACGCCGCCGACCTGCTCGTCACCTGCTCCCGCTGGGAGGGGTTCGGCCTCCCCCTGCTCGAGGCCCAGCGCTTCGGCCGCCCGGCGGTGGCCTACGCCGTCGGCGCCCATCCCGAGATCGCCCTGGTCGGTGAGACCGCCCTCCTGGTCGACTCGCCCGAGCGGTTCCGGCAGGCGTGGCGAGCGCTGGTCACCGACCCCGAGCGGCGACGGGCGATGGGGACCGCGGCCGCCCGGCACGCGGCCTCCTACACCTGGGAGCGGGCGGTGGAGGCCCACGAGCGGATCCTGGCCGAGGCCGCGGCCACCCGACCCCGCCCCATGAGACCGGGCGCCCGATGGGGTCGCGAGGACCCGACCCCCCTGGTCAGCGCGGTGGTGCTGACCTACGAGCCGGAGCCGGAGCACCTGGCCGCCTGCCTGGACTCGATCCGCTCCTCCGACTATCCCAGGGTCGAGCTGCTGGTCCTCGACAACGGCTCCGGCAACGGCGTGGCCGAGCGGCTGGCGGCCGAGCGACCCGGGATCAGGTTCGTCCAGATCGGCCACAACTCCGGCTTCAGCGCCGGCATCAACCGCGGCGTCCGGGAGGCCACCGGCGACCTTCTCTTTCTCATCAACCCGGACGCCCGGGTGGAGCCGGAGACCATCCGCCTCCTGGTCGACGCCGCCCGGCGTCACCCCACCGCCATCGGCTTCGCCCCCAAGATGGTGTTCGCGCACGACCCCGAGCTGATCGACGCCATCGGCACCGCCATCGACCCCATGGGCGCCGCCTTCAACCGCGGCATCGGGCAGCTGGACGTCGGCCAGTACGACCTGGAGGAGCCGGTCATGGGCTGCTGCTTCGGGGCAGCGCTCCTGCGCCGCGAGGCCTTCGACCCCGACCGGGTCGGCCCCCTGGACGAGGCCTACTTCATGTACTACGAGGACGTCGACTGGTGCCTGCGCGCGACCTTGCAGGGCGAGGACTTCTGGTCCGTGCCCCAGGCCCGGGTCCACCACGTCCATTCCGCCACCACCCGCTCCCAGGCCTACGGCTTCAAGTACCGGCTGATCCAGCGCAACCTCCTCCACACCGTCTTCAAGAACTTCGAGAAGCGGCGGACGGTCAAGGTCTTCGCCCTGCGCTCGCGCTGGCACCTGGTCAACCTGCTGCGCGGGCCCTACCGCAAGGAGAGCCTCCGCGTCCTCTGGGAGGGCTGGACCGGCGTCGTCCGCTACTGGGGGACCCGGACCCTGCAGCAGAAGCGACGCACCCGGGCCGACGTCGACGCCTTCAAGCTGGGCCACGGCGAGCTGAGCTTCTTCGACCCCGTCGACTACCGGCCCACCCACAGCTGGGAGACCCTGACCGCGATGCTGAAGCGTCTCTATGCGGTCACCGGCGAGGCCCGCTGGGGCCGGGCCCTGGACTACCTCGAGGCCGCCCTCGACACCCCCCTGCGCTTCCGCCCGCGCGAGGTCCAGCAGCGGCTGGCGGAGGTCGCCGGCCCCCTGCCCGACCCGCTGCGCCGCTTCTTCGCCGCCCTCGAGCGGCAGCCGGGCATGCTGGTGCCGGCGGACAGGACCATGACCGATGAGCCAGAGATCGTACCTAGCGTGAGCCGCTGACGGCACCCCCGGGGTTTCGTCCGTTATCCGGCTCCCGGCTTCATCGCGTAAGGATGAACCGGCCTGCAGGTCGGCACTCTACCCGATTTCCCTCCTTGCATTGGTAGCCTCGACCGAGGCATGATCCATGCTTACGATCTCAAGGGAGAACGCACTGCCATGGATAAGCTTCCGAGTCCGCCGGTGCCGGGCATGCCGATCGAGTTCCAGCAAGCTCAACCAGGTGACCTGGTGCGTCCCGCCAATGCGACTGCCTGGCAGCGTTTGGTCGAGGTGCGGCACGATTACCGCTCTGGGGCATGGGAGGGCTTTCTGGAAGAGCTAGACAGCTCAAAGTCGTCCTCGCGGACGAATTGTCATCTCCACGATCCGGGCTGCCTGGTCTGGCGACCACTGGAACCATCTGGCATGGAGATGGAAGCTTCGCAATTCGATAACGGCGAACCCTCTTCATATGCAGCCGCGCCACTGAAGCAGGATCCGGCGCCGCATGCTTTCCGCTCTCTTCGAGCTTCGAAGAAGTTCGACGGGTATATCTGGTACATCTGTCCTGATGTAACCCAGCCGACCGGAGGGGTTCAGGTGATCTACCGTCACGTACGGTATCTGAACGAAGCGGGGCTTAGGGCGGCAGTCGTACACGACCAACCGAGCTTCCGATACCCTTGGGCCCCGGAGGATGCTTGTATCGTGTCGCGAGGTGAGGTGGATCCTGATCCAACCAAAGATATCGTCGTCTGGCCCGAATTCTACGGGTCAATAATTGGGAGTTGGGGACTTGGCTGCCGACGGGTGATCTTGAACCAAGGGCCCTCCCTTACGTTCACTGCTCTCGACTTTTTCGACCCAAAGCCGCTTCCATATTTGGACGATCTCACCATTGCTGTGGTCGTTGTTTCTGAATACGGACGTCGCTGGCTCGAGTATGCTTTCCCCTGGCTACGCGTCAAACGCATCACCGTTGCGATAGATGATCACCTGTTCAAACCGGCGCAGCACAAGACAGCGCAGATCTGCATCATGCCGCGAAAAGGAGCCGACGAAGCGAACCAGATTCTCAATATTCTTCGACACCGTGGGTCACTGGAAGGTGTGAATATTGTATTGATCGATGGACAGCCAGCAGTCGAGGTGGCGCGCGTCATGCGCGACTCTCTTATGTTCCTGACCCTAAGCTACCACGAAGGGTTCGGGCTTCCAGCAGCCGAAGCTATGGCATGTGGATGCATTGTGATCGGCTACGATGGCGGTGGCGGGGCGGAATTCATGCGGCCCGGCTTGGCATACCCGGTACCGACCGGAGACGTGATCGGCGTGGTCAATCGCGTTGAGCATGTTCTAACTGATTGGCAACGTCGACCAGGCCGGGTCCTAGCCATGGGACAGCGCGCTTCCCGGTTTGTGCGGGAGCGATATTCGCTCGCGTACGAGCGCGCTGACGTACTTCAGCTTTGGCGAGACCTTCTGGATCCTGACCAGACCCGAGAACTAGAAGGTAGGTCGTATTTCTGGAGTAGGCTTCGGAGCTGGATCGTTGGCCGATCGTCTTTCAAAGGCTGAAGGCAGTCCTGAATTGCCAGTGAGGGTCCGACTGCGATCGACGTACCGAATGCTCAGCGCCGCCGCAGCCAGATGCTGGCCCCCTCGTTTCGCAGACACAGCGGCATGTGGCGCTCGAACCACTCCCGGTGGAAGCGCTCCAGGTAGGTGTTGAAGGCCACGATCTCGAACTCCCGGTTGAAGGTCAGGAAGGCGCGGAGGAGGTAGGCCTCGGTCCACGCCCTTCCCTCGCGGATCCAGTCCTCCGGGTACTCGAAGGGGTAGAAGACGTCGTGGAAGTGGACGTAGACCCCGCGCGGCAGCCGGGGCAGGACCTCGTTGAACAGGTGCTGCACGTCGCTGCCGATCTTCGCCACGTGGGTGGAGTCGACCAGCAGAACGTCGTTCGGCTCCAGGTCGAGGAGCTCGTTCAGGGGCACATCCTGGAGGCGCGATCGGAGCAGGCGAACCCGGCCCAGGTCACCCTCACGGAGCAGCTCCAGCAGCAGCTCCGGATAGGGGTCGATGAAGGTGCAGCGAGCCCGGCCGGCCAGGAAGCGCTCGTTGGTGTCGAGGATGACGCAGGACGAGTACCCGCACCCCACCTCGACCACGCGCCGGGGCCGGGCGTGGCGGAGCATGCAGTAGAGGAAGATCGCGTCCGAGTACGAGTAGGCCGGGTTGTCGAACCAGTAGCGCCACCCCGGCTGGCGGTGGACGGGGAACGGCAGCTCCCGGTAGAAGTCGGCGAAGGAGCGCAGCAGCTCGAGCTGACCCGGCTCGTTGAGGTCGACGCCGGGCAGCTCGCGGGGCGGAGGTCCGAAGAGGCGGTCCCGGTCGCGCTCGATCTCCTCCAGCGAGGGCACCGGCGAGTAGTAGTGCCCGAGGGGCACGAACTGGACGGCCCGGGCGCCAGCGCCCAGCAGCTCCCGTAGCCGTTGCAGCTCCCCCTCCTGACGCCGCAACAGGCTTTCCCGCTCCCGGAGGCGGGCCTGGGTGAGTGTCAGCTCCTCTGCCAGTCGGTTCCGCTGCCGGATCACCCGGCCCAGCACCGGCAGGCGCCTCGCCATGGCTGCCGCCAGCCGCCTGGGGCTGCCCGATGTTCCGAGGTCGGCAACCATCGTCAACACGTCACTCACCCCCCTCCCGGCGTCGGCCGGGCGATCATCGGGTCGGCCTCACTTGATCTCCGGAAACGCCGTCCAGTCGACCCCGATCGAGGGATCGTCGTGGGCGATGCGGCCCTCGTCGGAGGGATCGTAGACCCGTGAGGTGATGTACAGCAGGTGGGTCAGCTCCAAGGCTCGGCAACCGTGCGCCACCCCGGGAGGGATGCGAAGGCAGGTCGGTCCGTAGCGGTCTCCCATGAGCAGCATCATCGTCTCCCCACGAGTCGGCGACCCCTCGCGCAGGTCGTGGAGCCCCACCTTCAGGGCCCCGATGCAGTACCACCAGTCGGTCTGCCTCTGGTGGATGTGCCAGGCCTTGGCCGTCCCCGGGTACATCAGCGAGTGGCTCCACTGGCCGAAGTGGGAGAAGAAGCCGTCCGTCTCCCGGATGATCTCCCGGAAGAACCCGCGCTCGTCGGCATGGGTCACCAGCTGCTTGATCTCCACACCCTCGATCATTCACGCCCACCTCATCCGTGACCGGCCGATCCCGTCCGCCCCGGCCCGGCCGGAGGCGGAACCCTCGCATCGACCTTAGAACCCTACCTCACCTCACCTCTTACACCGGTCCGACGAACCGACCGGCCGATCGGCGAACCCGCCTCCGATCTCACCAGGCCCGGTGGTCGGGCCCCAAAGGCTCGAGCGGTCCGGCTCCGCTTGGCAGGCACGACCCACGCGTTCGGTGCATCGCATCCGTCGCGTCCGAGCCGGCGACCGCGTCCGGCTCGCGCTCGTCCCTCCACCTCCACGGCGAACCTCGAAGCCGTCAGCCCCTCCGACCCGGTCACGTCCCCGACCGTGGCCGCCGCGACCTCGGCCACCATCCCGCGACGGCGCGGTGGGGGCCCATCGGAGGCCGATCCGCGCCGGCATCGGACCATCCGGCCGTACCCGTCACACGACCTGCTCCGGACGACCGGGCGCTGCCTATGCTGTGGGCCATGGCAGCGCGCGAACTCCGGGTCCTGGCCCGGGGCCTCTCCTTCCTCGAGGCGCCCCGCTGGCACGAGGGCCGGCTCTGGGTCTCCGACTTCTACACCCACCGGGTGCTCCGCTTCGCCCCGGACGGCACCGCCGAGACGGTGGTGGAGGTGCCCGGCCAGCCCTCGGGGCTGGGCTGGCTGCCCGACGGCCGCCTGCTCGTCGTCTCCATGCGCGACCGGAGGCTGCTCCGGCTCGACCCGGAGGGGCTCGCGCTCCACGCCGATCTGAGCGAGCTGGCCAGCTGGCACCTCAACGACCTGGTCGTGGACGCCCGGGGCCGGGCCTACGTCGGCAACTTCGGCTTCGACCTGATGGCGGCTGCCGACCCCGCCCCGGCCAACCTGGTCAGGGTCGACCCGGACGGGACCGCCACCGTGGCCGCGGAAGGGATGCTGTTCCCCAACGGCTCGGTGATCACGCCCGACGGGCGCACCCTGATCGTGGCCGAGACCGTCGGCCAGCGGCTCACCGCCTTCGACATCGCGGCCGACGGCGCGCTCACCAACCGGCGGGTCTGGGCGGCCTTCGGCGAGCCGCCCACGGCCCCCGACTTCGCCACCGCCTTCACCCAGGTGCACGTGGCCCCGGACGGGATCTGCCTCGACGCCGAGGGCTGCGTGTGGTTCGCGGACGCGTTCGGCCAGCGGGCGGTGCGGGTCCGGGAAGGGGGCGAGATCGTGGACGAGGTCTCCACCGGTCAGCTGGGGTGCTTCGCCTGCATGCTCGGCGGCGACGACGGAGCCACGCTCTTCCTCTGCTGCGCCCCCACCTTCGTGGAGCACGAGGCCAGCGCCAACCACCGCGCCGAGCTGCTCTCCTGCCGGGTTCAGGTCCCGCACGCCGGCCTGCCCTGAGCCCGACCGGCGTGAAGTGACCCGTGGTCGAGCGGTCCGGCCCGGCCGGCGTCGGAGAGCCTGCTCACCCGACGAGGAACCTTGCCGGGCAGGAGATGACGCCTGCCCACCTGGACGCCCCCAGGCGCGCCGGGAGGTGCAGTCAGTGAAGACCGAGACGGGGAGAAGCCCGTCGAGCGATGGCGAAGCCTGGGCCGCGGTCCATGAGAAGCGCCGCTAAGGATAGGGAGATCGGCGAATCCATAGAAGTGCCTGGCCGTCGATGGCGGGCAACCACGCCTGGCGTACCTTCCTTACTGCCCTCGTCGCACGATCGCCGGAGACCTGGCTCTGAAACGTTCCGACTCACTGCTCCCGGCCGCCGAGCGAGCCCCGCAGGCGGCTGAGTAAGGGGTGACGACCGGCCAGCTCCCGCTGGCGCCGTCGGTGGTAATCGAGATCAGCCTCGGCCCCGAAGAGCCAGCGCATCGGAGAGAACCGGACCCGCAGCTGCATGGCGAGGATGCGAAAAGCGTCCCGCGTACGGATCTTCTTCCCGTCCTCTCGAGAACGGGTGATGTACGTGATCGGGACCTCGTGGAAACGGTAGCCGAGGCGGAGCACCTTGGCCACGATCTCGGTCTCGACCTCGAAGCCACGGCTCTGCAGGTTCAGCCGCCGCCACAGCTCGGTGCGGAGCACCTTGTAGCCGCTGAGCAAGTCGGTGATGTAGCAGTTGAAGAGCAGGTTGAGCAGCGTGGTCAGCAGGTGGTTGCCCTTGACGAACCAGTAGCTGTACGCGGTGTGGGCGCCGAAGCCGCGCACGCCGTTCACCGCGTCGGCCCGGCCGCCGAGGAGCGGCGCCAGCAACCTGGGATAGTCGTCGGGATCGTACTCCAGGTCCGCGTCCTGGACCACGGCGAAGGGAGCGGTCAGGTAGGAGATGGCCAGCCTCAGGGCGGCGCCCTTGCCCCGGTTCCGCTCCTGGCGGAGGGCCCGTACCCGTGGCTCCCGAGCGGCCACCTCCTGGATCACCTCCCAGCTGCCGTCGGTGGAGCCGTCGTCGACGACCACCACCTCCTTCACCTCCGGCCGCCGGAGTACGTGGGCCAGGATGGTGCCGACCGTCGAGGCCTCGTTGTAGACGGGAACCACGACGGACAACACGCCCTCCCCGTTCTCAGCTTTCATCCACACCTCACCGGACACGGTCTCGCCAGCACTTCCATCGCGATCGTTCACCGCCCTTTACATTGTCTCGATCGCCGCCCGACGAGGCCCCCTCCAGCCGCATTCGAGAGCGAGACAGGCCTACGGCCCGCCCGGATCCATGGCGACCCCCAACGGCGGTGTCCGAATCCGAGCCGCTCACAGATCCGTGTCATTGTAGCTTATGGCTCGGGAGCTTCCCGAGCACCGGTCCACGCACCGGCACCAGGGCCAGAGCGAAAGCGGCGGCGGCACCGCTCGGCATCCTCAGCGACCGTGAGTTCAGCCGGTTGGGCTTCCCGCGCTCGCTTGCGTCCATCTCAGCCCGCGTCTGGATCTCCACCGTGCCGGGCACGGCCGCCGGAAGCGGTCCGAGCCTG
This sequence comes from Candidatus Dormiibacterota bacterium, assembly GCA_035653475.1. Classification (GTDB taxonomy): domain Bacteria; phylum Chloroflexota; class Dormibacteria; order Dormibacterales; family Dormibacteraceae; genus CADDZO01. The sequence continues at coordinate 11,040 of DASRBU010000401.1, forward strand.
GCTCTTCGGGAAGCAGCTCGCTCAGCCCGCATTCCACCCGGTCGCTCGGATGCCGGCCACATTCCGGTTCGCGGATGAACGCAACGTCGAAGACCGGCGGTCAGCGCCCGAGGCTGGCCGCCCGCTTCGGCGACGGCGACCCATGCGCTCCCCGCTCATCCACGTCCCCAGCCTCGTCCCCCACCGCGCAGGGATCGAATACGGCCCCGGTCCACAGTGGTCACGGTGGATCGACCCCCGTTGAGGGTCAGGCCACACCGGAGAAAGGCTTCGCTCTCCCGCGACGCCGCCCCCTGGGGAAAGCCCCCGCTCGCCGAAGGCGACACGACGAGCCCCGAGCGGCAAGCAGCCAGCGAACCAGGCCGGCGCTCGCTACTCTTCCCGATGGCCTGTCGACGCTTGGCGACGTCGAGCCCCGACGCCACCATCCGCTCCGGCCGTCTCCAGCGGCCGGTAGTTCCTCCGGTAGTACTCCCAGTACTCGCCCGACTTCAGCGGCCGCCACCAGTCCTGGTGCTCCAGGTACCAGCGCACCGTGTCCCGGAGGCCCTGCTCCAGGTCCACCGCCGGCCTCCAGCCCAGCCCTCGGATCTTGCTCGTATCCACCGCGTAGCGGTAGTCGTGGCCGGGACGGTCGGCCACGTACTGGATCAGGCTCTGGGGCCGGCCCACCAGGTCGCAGACCAGGCCGGCCAGCCGGTTGCCGCTGGTCTCCACCTCGGTGCCGACGTTGTAGACCTCGCCCACCGGAGCCTCGTGCAGGACCAGGTCGATGGCCCGGCAGTGGTCCTCCACGTAGAGGTAGTCCCGGACCGCCGAGCCGTCGTTGTAGAGCGGGATGGGCATCCCGTCGATGGCGTTGGTGACGAACACTGGCACCGACTTCTCCGGGTACTGGTAGGGCCCGTAGGTGTTCGTGCCCCGGGTCACCAGCAGGGGCAGCCCGTGGCTGATAGCGTAGGCCCGGGCCAGCTGCTCGCCCCCCGCCTTGCTGGCCGAGTAGGGGCTGCGGGGCCGGAAAGGATCGTCCTCGCGCCGCCGTCCCTCGGGGACGTGCCCGTAGACCTCGTCCGTGCTCACCAGCAGGAAGACCTGGTGCCGGTGCCGCCGGGCCGCCTCGCAGAGGACGGCGGTGCCGAGCACGTCGGTGGTGACGAAGGCGAAGGGGTCCATCAGCGAGCGGTCGACGTGGGTCTCGGCGGCGAAGTTGACGATGGCATCGACCTCGGACGCCAGCTCGTCGGTCAGCCGCCGGTCGCAGATGTCGCCCCGGATGAAGCGGAACCCCGCCTGGCCCTCGAACTCGGCCAGGTTGGCCGGGTTGCCGGCGTAGGTCAGCTTGTCCAGCACCCAGACCTCGGTCTCCGGCCGCTCGCGCCGGAGCAGGCGGACGAAGTTGGAGCCGATGAAGCCGGCCCCGCCCGTGACCAGGAGACGCGAGAAGCGACGGCTCACCGGGCGCCTACGACCTCGGGCCGCCCTGGAGCGGGACATCGGAGGGGCCGAACCACTGCGCCGGCCGCCGCACCTCGCCGCCCTCCCACTCGTCGTCCCAGTCCTTGTTCGCCCCGTGGGCGCGTACGAAGTCGTTGACCTGGTAGTAGGCGTCGATCGACTCCCCGGCGTCCCCCCAGAACCCCTCGATCACGTCGTACTCCATGGCCGAGCGCTCCACGTAGTGGTTGTTGACGTCGGTGATCTCCAGCTCCCCACGGCCGGAGGGCTCCAGGCTGGGGATGACGCGGAACACCCCCGCGTCGTAGAAGTACACCCCGGTGACGGCGAAGGGGCTGGGGGGCTGGGTGGGCTTCTCCACGATCCGCCGGATCCTCCCCTCGCCGTCGAACTCGACCACGCCCAGGTGGCGCAGGTGCTCGGGGTCCTCGACCCGGGAGAGGAGGACTCGCGCCCCCCGCCCCTGGCGCTCGAAGGCTTCCACCGCCGGCCGCAGGCTGCGCTCGAAGACGTTGTCGGCCAGCATCACCACCACCGGGTCGTCCTCGACGAAGTGCTCGGCCAGCCCCAGCGCCTCGGCGATGCCCCCGGGCCGCTCCTGGTAGGCGTAGAAGAGCCGGCGGATGCCGTACTCCCGCCCGTTGCCGAGCAGACGGAAGAACTCCCCGGCGTGGGTGCCGCCGGTGACCAGCATCAGCTCGTCGACGCCGGCCCGCACCAGGGCCTCGATGGCGTAGCAGACCATGGGCCGGTCGTAGATGGGGAGCAGGTGCTTGTTGGTGATGCGGGTCAGCGGGTAGAGCCGGCTCCCCGTCCCCCCCGCCAGGATCACACCTTTCAAACCGGTGGGCATTCTACTCAGTCAGCCTGGCCACGAGCATCTCCAGGGACTCCACCAGCCTCGGCCCCGGCCGGTTGAAGTGGGCCGAGCCGTCGAAGACCAGCACCCGCCGGGCACCGGTGCGCGCGATCTCCTCGGCCATCCGCTCCGCCTCCGCCCGGGCCCGGCCCTCGCCGAAGCCGCAGGGGGCCACGATCAGCACCTGGGGCCGGACGGCGACCACCGCCTCCCAGCCGATGGGCGTGCTCGGCCTCCCGGGCCGGGCCAGGGGGTCGTCCACGCCGGCCAGGCGCAGCAGGTCGGGCGTCCAGTGGCCGGCGGGGTAGGGAGGGTCCAGCCACTCCAGGAAGACGCCCCGCACCGGCGGCCGGGGCGCGGCGGCGGCCGCGGCCGCGATCCGGCGCCGCAGCTCGGCCACCACGGGCTCGGGGTCCACTCCGCAGGCTCGCCCCAGCTCGACCAGGTCCCCGAGCACGTCCTCCAGCGAGTGGGGATGCTGCCGCAGCACCCGCACCCCGGCCAGCTCGCGCTCCACCTGGGCCACGGGCACGGCGCAGACGTCGCACACGTCCTGGGCCACCACCAGGTCCGGCCGCAGCTCCCGGATCCGGACCGCGTCCACCGCGTAGAGGTCCCGGCCCGCGGCCGCCGCCTCCTGCACCTGGGCCTCGATGGCCCCGCCGTCCAGCCCGGCCAGGTCCAGGGTCGACCGCGTCACCCGGGGCAGGCGCAGGACCTCGGCCGGATGGTCGCACTCGTGGCTCACCGCCACCAGGCGGTCGCCCAGGCCCAGCGCCCACAGCGCCTCGGTTGCACCCGGCAGCAGGGACACGATCCTCATGCCTCACCGCCCATGGTAGGGGGCGGCCCCGGCCCGGGCGGGGCCGAAGATCCCGAGCCGGCCGAAGGCCGCGGGGAGGGGCAAGGGCCCCCGCCGTAGCGGCGCCGGCTCGCCGAGCCTCCGATCCCCGGGGCCGGCCCCCGAACGCGGCCCCGGGCTCGGGGGAGCCCCGGTGGGCGCGCACCCCCTCGTGCCCTGGCGCCGGGCCGGCCGGAGCCGCCTCTCGCCACCCGGAACCGCCGCGACCGGTCCACCGGCCCCGCCGGGAAGGCGCTCAGCCCACGTAGGTCCGCCCGCCCACGTCGTCCCGGGCGAAGAGGAACATGGCTGCCAGCCCGGCCACCATGACCGCCGCCGCCAGCCAGCGGTGGCGCCGCAGCCACCAGGCCGTCAGGAAGAAGGCCGGCCAGGCCTCCAGCAGGTAGCGATTCATGGCGTAGCCGTTGCCCCCGGTGGGCAGCGGGAGGGCCAGCATGGCGGCGATCCACACCACCTGGGCCAGGGGGAGCCGAAGCCAGCCCAGGGCCGCGCAGCAGGTGGCCCAGATCGTCATCAGCCCGTCCACGATCTGCACCCGGGGGCCGATGGCGGTCTCCGGCGAGGGCCGGATCCGCAGCTCGGCCAGCAGGCCCCAGCGCAGTCGGCGCAGGATCGTCCGGTAGGTGTCGAGGGGGTTGACGGCCCGGTGCCCCCAGTTCAGGGCCTGCAGGTGCTCGTAGAGCAGGGGGTCGCCGAAGGCCGCCCAGGTGTAGGTGGGGAAGGCGGCCACGCCCGCCAGCAGCACCGCCGCCCCCAGCAGAGCCGGTCCCAGTGGCCGGGGCCGCGGCCCCTGCAGCCAGATGATCAGGAAGGCGACCACCAGGAAGGCCCCGGCCAGCCGGGTGGTGCAGGCGGCCGCCCCCGCCAGCCCGGCCAGCGGCCAGCGACCTCGCTGCGCGAAGCAGAAGGCCAGGGCCGAGGCGGCGATGAAGGTCGACTCGGCGTAGCCGGTGCTGAGGAAGAGGGCGCTGGGCGCGGTCAGCAGGAGCGCGCAGCCCAGCAGCGTGACCCCAGCCCCCAGCTCGGGCCGGTAGAGCTTCCACAGCGCCACCAGCGCCACCACCAGGCTCAGGTTGGCGGCCAGCAGCAGCGAGGCCACCAGCAGCGGATCGCGGCCCATGGGCGAGGCCGGGGTCAGCGGCGGCGAGGGGAGGTAGGCGGGGTCGAGCCAGTGAGCGATGGTCTTCAGCGGCTCGTAGAAGAGCGCCGTCAACAGGGGGTAGCCGGGGTAGAAGCCGCCCTGGAGACCGTGCCTCGAGTACCAGCTCGTGACCACGATCTCGTACCAGTGGGAGTCCCAGCTGTTGCCGGCCGCCCGCAGCGCCTCCAGGAGGTTGCCGTGCTCGCCCACGGTCATGCCGGCCAGCATCACCCCCCGGCTGAGGACGAAGAGGCCGGCCAGCACGGCGACCGGATGGAGCCGCAGCGGTCGATCGATCAGCAGCGAGACGTTCATCTCCCACTTCCCTGGAGGGGCGAGGCGGCGCCGGCCACGGCCACCGGCCTCCCCGCCCGGCCGCCGCGCTACACGCCCAACGCGCCGCCCGGCGGCGGGGTTACGGACGCCGACCCCGCCACCCCCGGCGAGGCCGGCCGGCGAGGCGTCGAGGACGTCGAGGTGTCGAGTACCTGCGCTCGACTGGCCCCCCGCCCCCAAGATGCTGGGCTCCTCATCGCTCGCCCCCAGCGGACGGGCCGGCGATGTGGCAAACTGCGCCGCAGATGCGCCGCGCCGAGCCGTGGCCGAGGACCATCCTGCACGTGGACCTCGACGCCTTCTTCACGTCGGTGCACCAGCGCGACGAGCCGGGGCTGCGGGGCCGGCCGGTGG
>DASRBU010000402.1:0-5258 GCA_035653475.1 Candidatus Dormiibacterota bacterium
GTCCCCGTGGAAGCGGAAGGTGCCGTCGGTGAGGCAGCCCTCGAGGATGGTCGCCCCCAGGTCGCACAGGTTCTGTTGGCCGGTGGAGCAGAAGCGGCAGCGACCGCAGGAGGGGATGAAGGAGCAGACCACGTGGTCGCCCTCCTTGACCCGCGTCACCCCGGGACCGACCGCCTCCACGATGCCCGCCCCCTCGTGGCCGCCCACGACCGGGAACCGGGGCACGATGTCGCCGTGACGCAGGTGCTCGTCCGAGTGACAGAGCCCGGCAGCGACGAACCGGATCAGGACCTCGTTGGCCTTGGGCGGGTCCAGCTCCAGCTCGACCACCTCCCAGTCCCGTTCCACCCCGCGGAGCACGGCCGCTTTCGTCTTCATGCCACCAACCTCACGCTTCTCCGCCGGTCAGGCCCGACCCCCGGCCGCGGCGGTTCGACCGGGATGCCTCCGAACGTACTCCCCCGGCCGGTGACGCTCAAGGGGCTCGCTCGAAAGCAGCCCATCGCGCCGGGGCGAGCCTCAGCCCTTCTCCTGCGGGTAATGGTGGGCGATGGCGAGGTGGGGGTCAGAGCCGTCGTGGGAGCAGGGGCTGACGTGGACGATGGCCTCGCCCAGCCGGGGGACGCTGTGCAGCAGGCGATGGTGGGCCTCGACCGCGACGGCGTGGGCCTGGACCAGGCTCAGGTCGCGGTCGCAGACCACGCCGACCTCGGCCCGCAGCCGGTGGCCGATCCAACGCACGCGCACCTGCTCGACCCGCTCCACGCCGGGGACCTCCGCCAGCGTCCGCTCCACCTCGTCAACCAGCTCGGGATCGACGCTGTCCATCAGGCGCCGGTAGACGTCGCGGGCCGCCCCCCGCAAGATCCAGAGGATGGCCACCGAGATGGCGAGACCGACCGCCGGGTCGGCCGGCCGCCAGCCGGCGGCCACACCCGCCGCGCCGATCACCACCGCCAGCGAGGTCAGCCCGTCGGCGCGGGCGTGCTGCCCGTCCGCCACCAGGGCCGCCGAGCCGATGCGGCGGCCGACCCGCACCCGGTAGCGCGCCACCAGCTCGTTGCCGGCGAAGCCGACCAGGCCGGCGAGCGCGACCCAGGGCAGATGGGGCACCGGCTGCGGGTGCAGGAGGCGCGAGATCGACTCCCACAGGGCGACGCCCGAGGAGAGCGCGATCACGGCCACGATCGCGATTCCGGCCAGGTCCTCGGCCCGCCCGTAGCCGTAGGTGTAGCGGCGGTTGGGAGGGCGTCGGCCGAGGGCGAAGGCCACCCAGAGCGGGATCGCGGTCAGGGCATCGGCGCCGTTGTGGACGGTGTCGGCCAGGAGGGCGATCGAGCCGCTGAAGCCGAAGACGACCGCCTGCAGGGCGGCGGTCAGCAGCAGCCCAATCAGGGAGACCTTCACCGCCCGGATGCCCTCGGCGCTGACCTCCAGGGTCGGGTCCGCGGCCGAGGTGTGGGGGTGGGCGTCGAGGAGCCAGCCCGTCAGCCGGCGCAGGCCGCGGCGCCCGTGCCCGGGATCCCGGCCGTGGTCGTGGCCGGGCCGGTGGTCGTGACCGTGCCCCATGGCTCAACAGTAGTTGCTCGAGGCGCCGGTCGTGCCCCCGGCGCTCAAACCGTACCGGGAGCCCCGGTGGTGCCGGTGGCGCGGGAGCCGTGGCCGGCAGGGCGGTCCTGGCGGCGGCGCGCGCCGGAGCGGCCGGCACGGGAGGTGGAGCCGGGACCGCTTGCCCTTCTCAGCCGTTGCCGGGCGCCGCCGCCCCGCGGCGCCAGGGAGGCGGGATGGAGCGGCTCGGTTCGGCACCGGCTCGCCGCTCCGCAGCCGCCGAGACGACCGCATCGCGTCCCCGCCATTGGCACGGGCGGGGCGGCGCCACGGCGGGACCCGGCGCTGCGTCGCCCGGCGTCCAGGAAGGTGAGGACCACACGACGAGGAAACCGTCGGAGACGGTCACCGAGGATGTACGCCCTACGTAGGACCCTACATGCGTGAAGAAGACCAGCGTCTATCTCGAAGAGGCGGACGTCGAGCGACTGCGACGGCTGGCCGCCGCCGAGGGCCGCACCCAGGCGGAGGTGATTCGGGCCGCCATTGCCGCCTACGATGCCGGGCGGCGGCCCGATCGTGACTTCGCGCTCGCCGGGGCGTGGGAGGGTGATGGGAGCTCGGTGGCCGACCAGCCCGAGGAGGAGCTGCTCCGCGGGTTCGGCGAGGCGTGACCCTGATCGTCGACGCCGGGCCGCTGGTCGCGTTGGGCGACCGCCGCGACCGCTGTCACCGCGCGGTGCGGGCCCTGCTGACGAACGAGCCGGGGGAGCTGGTGGTGCCGGCTCCCGTGTCCGCGGAGGTGGACTGCCTGGTTCGGCGCCGTGGTGGCCACGAGGCGGCCAGGAGGTTCCTGGAGGACGTGGCCGCCGGTCGCTTTCGGGTCGAGGGGCTGACGCCCGAGGAGCACGGGGTGGCCGCAGAGCTGGACCGGAGGTACAAGGGCCTCGACCCGGGGCTGGCCGACCTCTCCATCGTCCTGCTGGCGCACCGTCTCCGCACCAGGAGGGTGGCCACCTTCGACGAGCGCCATTTCCGTGTCCTGCGGCCGCTCGGCGGAGGGATCTTCACGCTGCTCCCGGCAGAGGGCTGAGAGAGCGCCGGTCCCGAGCCGGCCTCGAGGCGGCCGCGAGCGCGTGGAGGGGGCGGAGCACCGGCTCCGCCGTCCCGCGGTCGCCGAGACGACCGCACCGCGTCCCCACCGGCGGCGGGCGATGCCGAACCGAGGACGCGATTGACCGGCCGTTCCCGGCCACCTACGATGGGCCCGTTGGTCGATCCCTCCGTTCGGGTCGCGCGGCCCGACACCGAGGTCGTCTTCGACCCCGACACCTACGTCCGGGGCGTCCCCTACGCCGCCTTCGCCCGGCTCCGGGCCTGCGAGGCGGTGAGCTGGGTGGAGGAGCTGCCGGTCGACGCCTGGCCGGCCGGACCCGGGTTCTGGGCGGTGTGGCGGCACGCCGAAGTGCGGGCCGTCCTGCGCGCCCCCGACGTCTTCAGCTCCCATCTGGGCGCGACCCAGATCCGCGACCCGGCCAGTCCCGAGGACCTGGCCTACGTGCGCCGGTCGATGCTGAACATGGACCCCCCGCAGCACACCCGGCTGCGGAGTCTGGTGGCGAGGTCCTTCACCCCCCGGGCCGTGGCCGCCCTCGAGCATCGGATCGAACGGCGAGCGCGGGCCATCGTGGAGGCGGTGGCGGAGCAACGGGAGTGCGACTTCGCCAGGGTGGCGGCGGAGCTGCCGCTCTCCACCCTGGCCGACGTGCTGGGCGTGCCCGAGAGCGACCGCTCGCTGCTCTTCGACTGGGCCAGCCGGGTCATCGGCTACCAGGACGAGGAGTACGCCGCCATCGACGTCACCGACCGGGCCGCGGCCACGCCCATGGCCCGGGCCGCCCTCGCCGTTCGGCCCGTCCCCGGGCCGGATGGGAGGATGCCCGATCCCAGGACCCGGGGCGGCATCCCCGACCTCTACGCCTACGCCCACGAGCTCGCCGCCTACAAGCGCCGCCATCCCGGTGACGACGTGATGTCGATCCTGCTCCAGCAGGTCGACGAGGCGGGAGGGCGGGTCACCGTGGCCGAGTTCGAGAACATGTTCTGGCTCTTCGCCGTGGCGGGCAACGAGACCCTGCGCAACGCTATCCCCGGCGGTCTGATCGCGCTCCTGGAGCACCCCGATCAGCGCGCGAGGCTGGAGCGCGACCGCTCCCTGTTGCCGGGGGCGGTGGAGGAGATGCTGCGCTGGTGGACGCCGGTGATCCACTTCCGTCGCACCGCCACCCGCGACGGCGAGCTGGGCGGGCGGCGGATCCGGGCCGGGCAGAAGGTGGTGGTCTACTTCGCCAGCGCCAACCGCGACCAGCGCGTGTTCGCGGAGCCCGACCGCTTCGACGTGGGCCGCTCGCCCAACGACCACCTGGCCTTCGGCCACGGCCCCCACTTCTGCCTCGGCGCCCACCTGGCGCGCTCGCAGATGCGGGCCCTCTTCGCCGCCGTGCTGGACGCCTTCTCGGACCCGGAGCTGGCCGGGGAGGTCGTCCGCCTGCGCTCCAACTTCCAGAACGGGGTCAAGCACCTGCCCGTCCGCTGGCGGCCCCGGGCCCGGCGGCGGGCGCCCGAGTGAGGAGGTGACGGGAGATGCCCATGTACCAGGTGCGGGGCGAGGTCCCCCGCAAGCGTCACACGCAGCTCTGGAGGGACGGTCGGCTGCTCACCGAGGAGGTGATGGGGCTGCGCGGCTTCTCCGGCAACCAGACCATCCTCTACCACCTGGTGACCCCCTGCCGCATCCAGGAGGCGGCGGGGTTCGAGCCCCTCCGCTACGAGGAGTGGGTGCCCGGCGACCACGTGCACCGTCACCTGCGCACGGCCTCGGTCCCGGCCGGGGGCGATGCCGTGAGCGGACGTCGGGTCCTGATGTGGAACGACGACGTCGAGATCTCCATCTGCGTCCCCGACCGGCAGATGGAGGACTTCTACCGCAACGGCGAGGGCGACGAGGTCGTCTTCGTGCACCAGGGAAGCGGGACCCTGGAGACGATCCTGGGCGATCTGCCCTTCCGCCCCGGCGACTACCTCGTCATCCCCCGGGGCATCACCTACCGGTTCCGGGCCACCGGCGCCCAGCGCTACCTGGTCTTCACCTCGCCCGGCCTGATCGAGATCCCCCGCCGCTACCGCAACGAGTACGGGCAGCTGCTCGAGCACGCCCCCTACTCCAACCGGGACCTCCACCCGGTGGGCGAGCTGAGCACGCACCTGGAGCCAGGCGAGTACCGGGTCCGGGTCCGGGTCCGGCACGGCATCCAGACCTACCTGCTTGACTACCATCCCTTCGACGTGGTGGGCTGGGACGGCTACGTCTACCCCTGGACCTTCAACGTCGAGGACTTCGAGCCCATCACCAAGCGCGTCCACATGCCCCCGCCCGCCCACCAGACCTTCGAGGGCGAGAACTTCGTCATCTGCTCCTTCTGCCCCCGCAAGCTGGACTGGGACCCGCTGGCGGTGCCGGTTCCCTACGCCCACTCCAACCTCAACTCGGACGAGGTCATGTACTACGTGGCCGGGACCTACGCCGCCCGCAAGGGGATCGAGGTCGGCTCCATCACCCTGCACCCATCGGGGATCGCCCACGGCCCGCAGCCGGGCCGCGCCGAGCAGGCGCTGGGCGCCACCGAGACCGACGAGCTGGCGGTGATGTG
>DASRBU010000403.1:0-3702 GCA_035653475.1 Candidatus Dormiibacterota bacterium
GCGATCACGTCCATGGCCGCCAGGACGGCGGCCGCCCCCGACATGTCCTTCTTCTGGCTCGTCATCCCTTGGGCGGTCTTGAGGCTCAACCCCCCGCTGTCGAAGGTGATCCCCTTGCCCACCAGGGCCAGGTGGGGGCCGCCTCCGACGGGGCCGGGGTGGTGCAGGCGGACCAGGTAGGGAGGACGGGTGGAAGCGGCCCCGACGGCCAGGAGCAGGCGGTACCCGCCCGCCTCCAGCTCCGAGGGGCCGAGGACCTCGACCTCCAGGTCGTGCCGGCGCGCGATCTCGAGCCCGATCCGGGCCAGGTCCTCGGGCGCCAGCTCCAGGGCGGGCAGGTTCTGCCACTCGCGGGCCCGGTTGGTGGCCTGGGCGAGCTGGACCGAGCGCGCCACCTCGTCGTCTCGGTCGAGGCCGAACCCGGCCAGGAGCAGCGCCTCCAGTGGGGGTGGCCGCTCGCCGGTGCGGTGGCTGCCGGCGTCGAAGGTGCCGAGCAGGCAGCCCTCCACCACTGCCTCCAGGTCGCCGGGGCCGAGCGGCGCCGCGCACACCACCGCCAGGCTCCGGTAACCGTGCTCCCGGCTCCAGTGGACCAACCCCTGGTGGGCCGACCGGAGTCGCTGGCCGTCCAGGTCGTCCGGCTCGCCCAACCCGTAGAGCATCAGCCGGCGGCCGGCGATGGCCCCTCTGGTGGGAAGCGCCAGGATCTCGCCCAGGTGACCCCGGTGCTCGCCCGAGCCGAGGACCTCCTCCAGCAGGCCCCCGACCGCCCGGTCGAGCTCGCGACCCCGGTCCTCCAGGGTGCCCGACGGAGTCACGGGCAGGGCCACGGCGTCCACCGGTAGCCGCGGGGGCGGCTCGGCCACGAGGGAGACATGGGTGTGGGGGGGCGTGTTCAGGTGGGCACCTCCGCTGCAGGATCGGGCCGGTGGCCTGGACCACCGTCTGGGCCTAGCCTAGTGGAGCCATACCCGCCCTCGTCGAAACCGAAGCGGGCACGAGTCAGGCCAGGCGCTCGGCGACCAGCTCCAGGACGTGGGCCACCCGCAGGTCGAAGCCGTGCCGTCTCGCCCCGGCCCGGATGTGCACCAGGCAGCCGGGGTTGTCCGAGGCCACCAGCGCCGCGCCGGTGGCGGCGATCGCGTCCAGCTTCCACTCCACCATGCGGTCGGCCACCCGCGGCCAGTCCAGGAGGAAGGTCCCGCCGAACCCGCAGCAGGCGGCCGTGTCGGGCAGGTCGACGACCTCGTAGCCGGCCAGCTCCAGGAGGCGACGGGGCTCCGAGAAGAGGCCGAGCTGACGCTTGCTCTGGCAGGAGTCGTGGTAGGCGACCCGGGTCCGGGGACGATCGGGCGGCCGCACCAGCTCGGGTCGGGACTCCAGCAGCTCGAGCGAGAAGCGGGTGGAGTCCCGGAGCCGAGCCCGCACCGTCGCCGCGGCCTCGGGGTCCGGGCCCCATTCGATCGAGTCGAGGGTCACGGCCCCGAAGCACGAGGCGGAGGGGGTGACGATGGGCCCGGCCGAGTCGGCCAGCGCACGCACCAGTCGCTGGAACAGCGCGGACCCCCGCTCGAAGTCGCCCGCGTTGCTGCAGATCAGCCCGCAGCACCACTGATCGCGGGGGAACTCGACCCGGTAACCGGCCGCGCGAAGGATCCTGGCCAGCGCCTCACCCGCCTCCGGTAGCACCCGGTCGACCAGGCAGGAGGCGAAGATCGTCGCCGGAGGCGGGGCGCCGTCCAGGGCGGGGTCGGTTCGGATCCGGGAGCGGAGGGGCGGCCTCGCCAGCGGGACCGGTCCCACCGGGAAGAGCCGGGCCAGTGGGGCGGCCAGGCTCATGGCCCCGTGGGCCACCCGATCGTGCGACCAGAGCTCCAGCAGGGCCCGCTTGAGGGGACGGGGTCGCTCCCGCCGTCGGTGCTCCAGGATCTGACGGGGCAGGGGGATGTCGACCGGGCAGATCTCCTGGCAGGCGTTGCACTGGGTGCAGAGCGTGTTGGGGAGCGCTGCCGCCTCCTGCCCGTGGTGGAAGGGTGTCAGGACCAGGCCGATGGGTCCGGTGTAGATGTGGCCGAAGACGTGGCCGCCGACGGCCATGAAGGCCGGGCAGGCGTTGGAGCAGGCCCCGCAGCGGATGCAGGTCAGGGCGTCGGCGAAGATGGGTTCGGCGAGCATGCGACTGCGACCGTTGTCGATCACCACGCAGTGCAGCTCGCGCGGGCCATGCGCCCCCATCACCGGGGTGAAGCCGATGTCCGAGGAGCGGGAGGGGCCGGTCACCCAGTTGACGTAACTGGTGATCGTCTGCCCGGTGCCGGAACGGGGCAGCATGCGCAGCAGCGCGACCGCGTCCTCCAGGGTCTCCACCACCTTGTCCATCCCGAAGACGGCGATGTGGACCCGGGGCAGGGTGACGGTGAGGTCGGCGTTGCCCTCGTTGGTGACGAGCACCACCGTGCCCGTCTCGGCGATGGCGGCGTTGGCCCCGCTGATCCCGACCGCGGCCTCGACGAACTTCTGGCGCAGCTCGCCCCTGGCGTGGGCCATGATGGCCTCGCGGTTGGGCTCCACGCCCAGCTCCCGTGCCCAGTCCTCGACCGTGAGGTGGATGGCGGGGGCGATCAGGTGGCTCGGGCGCTGGCCCAACCGCTGGACGATGTACTCGCCGAGGTCGGTCTCCACCACCTCCATCCCCAGCGACTCCAGGTAGGGGTTGAGCCCGATCTCCTCGGTCGCCATCGACTTGGACTTGGTCACGATCCCGGCCCCGGCCCGGCGGCAGATCTCGCCCACGATGCGCCGCGCCTCCTCGGCGTCAGCGGCCAGGTGAAAGGTGCCGCCGGCCGCCTCCAGCTGACGGCCGAAGGCCTCGACCAGCGCCGGCAGACGGGACAGGTTGGCCCGCCGGCGTCGCCTCAGCTCCTCCCGCCCGGCGGCGAAGTCGTAGACGGAAAAGGCCCGGTTGCGCCGCTCCCGGAGGCCGACCATGGCCTCGGTCAGGGCCCGCTGCAGCTCGACGTCGTCGAGGGCGGCGTCGACGCGCCGTCGGAAGCGACGGCGGCTCTCTCCTCTCAAGGCAGGCGGGCCGCCTCCTCCAGGATCCGGGCGACCCGCTCGGGGTCGTCGGTGGGCGGCTGGCAGGTGGTGCCGACACAGACCACGGTCGGGCCCCGATCGGCCCGCTCGATCACGGCGTAGGGGTGCACGGCCAGGGCGGCCCGGGCCAGCTCCGGGTTGGCGGTGGCGATCCGGACCGGCTCGCGCAGGGCCCGGTCCAGGGCCCGGGCGAAGCCGGCCGCCAGGATGCCGTGGCGCCGGGCCAGGCCGGCGACGGAGGCCAGGGCCCGCCGGGCTCGGTCCCGTAGCCCCAGCTCCGGATCGCCCAGCAAGGCGTCCAGCTCCATCAGGGCGATGGCGGCGACCGCGTTCTCGGGCAGCGGCTTGATCCGCTCCCGGAGCCGGCCCAGCTCCTCCCCTTCGGCTCGATCGAAGTAGCCGCCCAGCTCGGGGTCGCCGTAGGTGGTTTCCAGGAGCTGGGCCAGCTGCAGGGCACGGGTCCGCCAGACCTCCCCCAGGCCCGCGGCCAGGGCGCAGGTGGCGGCGCGCAGGCCCCAGACCTGGTCGCCGAGCTGGCCTCCGACCCGGTCGGTGTGCCCCAGGCCGCGTTCGGGATCGAACAGGCGTTGGAACAGCTGTTCCAGG
>DASRBU010000404.1:0-16984 GCA_035653475.1 Candidatus Dormiibacterota bacterium
CAGGGCCCGGTTGGCGTCGTCGTGCTCGAGGAAGGGGATCATGGCCGCCGCCACCGAGACGATCTGCTTGGGCGACACGTCCATGTACTGGATGCTGTTCACGTCCTCGAGGGCGAAGTGGCCGCGGACGCGCGCCGGCACCCGGGCGTCCCGGAAGGTGCCGTCGTCGTTCAAGGCCGCGTTGGCCTGGGCGATGCTGAACATGTCCTCCTCGTCCGCGGAGAGGTAGAGGACGTCGGGGGAGGCCCAGGGCACGATCTCGACCGCCTGGACGCCGGCCCGCTCCAGCTGGGCCACCGCCTCCGCGTCCAGCACCGCCCCTGCGGGCAGGATCTCCGTCCCCGCCGCATCCACCGCCGGACGCCGCAACCTGCGCCCCTCCAGGCGCTCCCGGTCGGCGGTCACGGACATCCGGTTATAGACCCGGCGGAAGGGGGTCTCGATGAACCCGAACTCGTTGACCCTGGCGTAGGTGGCGAGGGAACCGATCAACCCGATGTTCGGCCCCTCCGGGGTCTCGATCGGGCAGATGCGCCCGTAGTGGCTGTGGTGGACGTCGCGAACGTCGAAGCCAGCTCGCTCACGGCTCAGCCCGCCCGGCCCGAGCGCGGACAGACGCCGCTTGTGGGTCAGCTCGGCCAGGGGGTTCACCTGGTCCATGAACTGAGAGAGCTGGCTCGAGCCGAAGAACTCCTTGATCGCCGCCACCACCGGGCGGGCGTTGATCAGGGAGGCGGCCGTGACCGTGGCCGGATCGGAGATCGTCATCCGCTCCTTGATGATCCGCTCCATCCGGATCAGGCCCATCCGGAACTGGTTCTGGAGAAGCTCCCCCACGGGCTTGACCCGGCGGTTGCCCAGGTGATCGATGTCGTCCCCGATCTGCCGATCGCGCGGCGCGTTGTTCAGCTCGATGAGCTTGCGCAGGATGGCGATGAAGTCGCCCTTCTCCAGGATCCGCAGGTTGCGATCCCGCACCCGCTCCTGGATGTCCTCGGGATCTCGCCCCAGCCGCTTGTCGACCTTGTAGCGGCCCACCCGGCCCAGGTCGAAGCGACGCGGGTTGAAGAACAGGCTGTAGAGGAGGTTGCGGGCGTTGTCGATGCTGGGCGGATCGCCCGGACGCACGCGCCGGTACAGCTCGAGCAGGGCGTCGTCGGTGCGGGTGGTGGGATCCCGCTCGAAGGTGGCTTCGAGGTAGCGGTGCTCGGGGTTGTCGTCCACGTCGCCGAACAGCTCGAGGAAGGCCCGGCGCTGGGCCTCGCGGTCGTTGTCGGTTCCCTTGAGCTGGGGGAGCTCCAGCGCCTTCAGCAACACCGTGACCGGCACCTTGCGCTTGCGGTCGATCTTGACCGTGACCACGTCCTTGGCCGAGGTCTCGATCTCGAGCCAGGCGCCCCGGTTGGGGATCAGCTTGGCCCCGAACAGCCGGCGCCCGGTCGCCGGGTCCTCGGTCGCCGTGAAGTAGACGCCGGGAGAGCGGACGAGCTGGGAGACCACCACCCGCTCGGTGCCGTTCACGATGAACGTGCCCTCGTCGGTCATCATGGCGAAGTCGCCCATGTAGACGTCCGACTCCTTGATCTCCCCGGTCTCCTTGATGGTCAGGCGGGTTCGGATCCGGAGCGGAGCGGCATAGGTTTGATCCCGGTTCCGACACTCCTCCACCGAGAACTTGGGCGGCCCGAACTCGAAGTCCAGAAATCGGAGCTCGAAGTTCTTGCCCGTGTAATCGGTGATAGGGTTAATCTCATCGAAGAGCTCCCGGAGCCCCTCGGTCTTGAACCAGTTGAAGGAGTCGAGCTGGGTCGCGATCAGGTCCTTCAACTCCAGGAGATTCGGGATGCGGCCGTAGGAATGGCGCGCGGGAGCCTTCATCTCAGGGATCATCAACGGGGCAGCCTCCTACACAGCGAACGGGCGCGCTGAGACAGGGGAAGATCAGCGGGCCGGCGCAGCACGAACGATGATCATATCACGTTCGCCCACCGGTAGGGGGCTCGCGCGCACCGCCGTCAGGGCGGCCCGGAGGGCCCTCAGCCGGGCTGCCGGAGCGACCGCGGAGCTCGTCCCGGGTCGGGACACCCCGCGAGATCCGGGATCTCGCGGGGTGTCCTCACCGGATCTCGACGCTGGCGCCGGCCTCCCGCAGCCGGGCCGCCGCCTTCTCCGCGTCCTCCCGGCTCACGTTCTCCAGAACCGGCCGGGGGGCCGCATCGACCAGGTCCTTGGCCTCCTTGAGGCCCAGCTGGGTGATCTCCCGGACCGCCTTGATCACGTTGATCTTGCTGTCCCCGGCGGCCTGGAGGAGGACCGTGAACTCGACTTGCTCTTCCTGGGGCTGCTCTTCCACCGCCGCCGGGGCCGGAGCCGCGGCCGCCACTGGCGCCGCCGCCTTGATGCCGAGCTCCTCTTCGATGGTCTTGATGGCCTCGACGACGTCCAGGACGCTCCACTCCTTGAGCGCCTCGACGAACTCCTTCGGGGTGATCTTGGTCGCCATTCCTAAGACTTGCCTCCTTGCAATGCCCCGTCCCCTCGGCGGGCGCGACCGGGCCGGATCAGGCCGCCCTCCCCTCCAGCCGCTCCCGGTACGCCTGCAGGAGCCCGACCAGCTGTTGCACCGGCGCCTGCACGGCACCCACCAGCTGGGCGACGGGCCCCTGGACGGTGCCCAGCAGCTGGGCCAGCAGGATCTCGCGGGGAGGGAGGTCGGCGATCTGACGGGTCCGCTCGGCGTCCAGGACGCGGCCTTCGACGAGACCGCCCACGATCTCCAGCCGGAGACGGGTCTGACGGGCGAAATCGGTCAGGACGCGTGCCGGCGCCGCCACCTCCTCGTACCCGAACGCGATCGCGATCGGGCCCCGCAGGAGGTCCTGGAACTCCGGATGCCCCGCCTGAACGGCGGCACGCCGGGCCAGGGTGTTCTTCACCACCCGGTACTCCACGTTCTGGGCGCGCAGGCGCCGCCGCAGATCCTGCATCTGACCGACGGTGAGGCCACGGTAGTCGGTCAGCACCGCCACCTTCGCGGCCCTGAGCCTGTCGGTGAGCAGCTCGACCTGCTGGACCTTCTCGGGTCTGGGCATCAAAAAACCTCCGTGCGGCCCAGACAGGCACGGAGGCGCTTCCCCGGTTCGCTCGATGCCTCGGCAGGACATTGAGACGCGGTCGCGTCACCTGCTGTCTTGGGCGCTGGCCCAGTATACCGGGGAAGGAACCGTCGCCGGCGATCGGACCGGCCAGCGGGGCTCGGAGCACTCCCGACGACCGGATCACCCGGCGAAGCTCGTGGTCGGGAACGGCTGGCGGGAGCCTGGAGGTCGAAGGAAGCCACCGTGAACGAGGGACTGAGTCGCCCGGGCCGCGGGCGGAGCGCGGAGCGATGGGAAGTCGAATGCGAGGTCCTACCCGGACTCGAGGGGTTCCTCGCCCGGGAGCTGCGTCGCCGGCTCGCCGGACGGGTGCAAGGCCTCGTCGATTCCGGACGCGGCGGCCTGCGCTTCCGGCTCCACGGCCCCCTGGTCGATCTGCTGAGCCTCCGCACCGCCCAGGCGGCCTTCCTGGTCCTCGAGTTCGCCGGCCAGCGTCCCACCGCGCTCCTGGGCGACCAGAACCTCCGACGGCTGACAGCGGCCGTCGACCTGGTGCGCGGCCTCCACCCCCCGCACGCCTTCGCCGGGTTCCGCTTCAGCGCCGCCGGGCGCGACTCCACCACCTTCCGCCGCCTGGCCGCCGCCCTGGCGGAGCAGACCGGGTTACGCCACGAGCCGGAGAGCGGCGAGCTGCTGATCCGCGTCCGCCCGGCACCGGGGGGCTGGCAGGCGCTGGTACGGCTGTCCCCGCGACCCCTGGCCACCCGTCCCTGGCGGGTGCACAATCTGCCCGGAGCGCTCAACGCGACCATCGCCGCGGCCATGGTGGAGCTGACCCAGCCCCGTCCCCAAGATCGTTTCCTGAACCTCATGTGCGGATCGGGGACCCTGATCGTGGAGCGGCTCCTGCGCGCTCCCGCCACCGAGGTGGTGGGCTGCGACCACAGCCAGCAGGCGCTGAGGGCCACCCAGGCCAACCTGGCGGCCGCGGGGCTGGAGGGACGAGCGCGGCTGCTCCTGGCCGACGCCACCCAGACCGGCCTTCCCGCCTCCGGCTTCGACGCCATCTGCGCCGACCCGCCCTACGGCAACCTGGTGGGGTCGCACCACCAGAATCTCCTCCTCTACCCCGCCCTGCTTCGCGAAGGAGCCCGGCTGGCGGCACCGGGGGCGGTCCTGGCCCTGGTCACCCACGAGCTCCGCCTGCTGGAGTCGTGCCTGCGAGAGAGCCCGGCCTGGGAGCTGGAGCGCTCCCTCCGCGTCTTCCAGAGCGGCCAGCGGCCGGCCATCTACCTCCTGCGCCGCCGACCCGGCGGCCTCCCGCCGTCCCCCTGCGTGTAGGGGACGGCGGGACCGCCCGGCGCCCGGGCCCGGCCGTCCGCCGGACCCGGGATCAGCCCGTGGTGAGCTTGGCCGCCTCCCTCACGTCGACGGGGACCGAGGGTCCCATGGTGGTCGTCAGGTAGAGCGACCTCAGGTACTGGCCCTTGGCCGCCGCGGGCTTGTTGCGGACCAGCGCCTCGACCAAGGCGGCCAGGTTCTCCTGCAACCTCTCGGGCTCGAAGGACACCTTCCCGATCGCCACGTGGACGATGCCGTAGCGATCGGTGCGGAACTCGATCCGGCCACCCTTGACCTCGCGCACGGCCCGCCCCACGTCGAAGGTCACCGTGCCCGCCCGAGGGTTGGGCATGAGCCCGCGCGGACCCAGGATCCGGCCCAGTGGCCCGACCTTGCTCATCATGTCGGGCGTGGCGATCGCCGCGTCGAAGTCGGTCCAGCCCCGCTGGACCCGCTGGATCAAGTCGTCCCCTCCGACGTAGTCCGCCCCCGCCTCCTGGGCCTCGCGGACCTTGTCGCCCCCGACGAAGCAGGCCACCCGCACCGTCTTCCCGGTCCCATTGGGCAGCGAGACCGTGCCCCGCACGATCTGGTCGGCGTGCCGGGGATCGACCCCCAGCCGCACGTGGGCCTCCACGGTGGCGTCGAACCTGACCGTCGAGGTGTCCCGCACCACCTGGCAGGCCCGCATCGGGGTCAGGCTTCCCGCCTGATCGGGGCCGAGGACGGCCTCGATCTTCTTCAGCGCCTCCTGATACTTCTTGCCGTGCTTCCTAGCCAACGACTTCGAGCCCCATGGAACGCGCCGTCCCCTCGATGATCCTGATCGCCGCGTCGAGGTCATGGGCGTTGAGATCGCGGGCCTTGGCCTCGGCGATGGCCCGCACCTGCTCGCGGGTCACGGTCCCGACCTTCTCCCGACGGGACTTCGCGGCCCCCTTCTCGATCCCCGCCGCCTTCTTCAGGAGATGGACGGCCGGGGGGGTCTTGAGCACGAAGTTGAAGCTGCGATCCTCGAAGATCGTGATCTCGACCGGGACCACGTCGCCCGCCTGCTGGGCCGTGCGCTCGTTGTAGGCACGGGTGAACTCCATGATGTTGACCCCGTGGGGACCGAGCGCGGTGCCCACGGGAGGTGCCGGCGTCGCCTTGCCGGCCTGGAGCTCGAGCTTGACCACGGCTCGAACCTTCTTCTTGCCCATCGATCTCCTCTGCGGTGAATGGTGACGCTCGCCGGCCGGACCTCGCCGGGAAGGCCTAGTGGACCTTCTCCACCTGCAGGAGGTCCAGCTCCACGGGCGTCTCCCGCCCGAACATGTTGACCAGGACCTTGAGCTTCCCCTTCTCGGGGTTGATCTCGTCGACCTTGCCCAGGAAGTCCGCGAACGGGCCGTCCACCACCCGCACGCTCTCGCCGACCTCGAACTCGACCCGGATCTGGGGCTCCTGCTTGACCTGCTTCAGGATCGAGCGCAGCTCGGTCTCCTGCAGGGGCACCGGCTTGTTGCCGGAGCCGACGAAGCTGGTCACCCCGGGCGTGTTCCGGACCACGTACCAGGAATCGTCGGACATGATCATCTTGACCAGGATGTAGCCGGGGAAGATGCGCTTCTGCACGTGCCGGCGCTTCCCATCCTTGATCTCGATCTCGTCCTCCATGGGCACGAAGACCTCGAGGATCTTGTCCTGCATGTCCATGGACTCGATCCTCTTCTCCAGGTTCTTCTTCACCTTCTCCTCGTGCCCGGAGTAGGCGTGGATCACGTACCACTGGGCTTCCTGGGACTCGGTCGCCGGTCTCAGGTCTGCCTTCTCTGCTGCCATCGCTCTCCGTCCAGTGTTCCCCGCTCGGCCACGACCCTAACCGGTCTTGCCGGTGAGGCCGTAGATGAAGCGGCCGGCCAGCGCCTGCAAGCCGGCGTCCACCAGCCCGATGAAGATCCCCAGGACGACCACCGTGACCACCACGATGACGGTGAAGCGGTACAGCTCGGCGGGCGTCGGCCAGGCCACCTTGCGCAGCTCGTCGTAGGTGTCGTGGAGGAAGCGGCCGAGCCCCCCCTGCCTCCGCACCCTGGTCCGACGACGCGCCGAGACCGCCATCCGCGACTACCTCGTCTCCCGATGGGCCGTGTGCCGGCGGCACCACCGGCAGTACTTCCGGAGTTCCAGCCGGTCGGGGTCGTTCTTCTTGTTCTTCACCGTGGTGTAGTTACGGCGCTTGCACTCGCCGCACTGGAGGGTGATGATCGTCTCCATATATCGGTCGTACGTCTTCCTGGCAGGGCTGGGACGAGATGAGCCCGCGCATCCGCGCGGCTTCGCCAATGATAGCACGGGCCGGATGGGCCGCCGGCGACGCCGGCGCGGGCCCCCGCCGCCCAATACCATTGCTGGACGTGTCCGCATCGCATGCGCTCGCCGTGCTCCACGGCGATCAGACCGGGGAAGAGCTCCTGGCCCAGGCGCTCCGTCTGCTCGACCCCGACCTCATCGGGGTCCGGGTGGAGCTCCGGCACTTCGACCTCTCGCTCGACCGCCGGCGCCAGACCCACAACCGGGTCGTCTACGAATCGGCGCAGGCGTTGAAGGAGACCGGCTTCGGGATCAAGGCGGCGACGATCACGCCCGAGGGAGCGGACGACGTGGGCAGCCCCAACGCCATCCTCCGCCGCGAGATCGACGCCCGGGTGATCGTGCGCACCGGGCGGCGCATCCCGGGGGTGCGGCCGACGGCACCGGTCTACTCACCCATCTCGGTGGTCAGGATGGCGATCGAGGACGCGTACGGGGCCGAGGAGTGGCGAGAGGGCGAGGGCCTGGAGGAGCGGGCCTTCCGAACCACCGTCATCAGCCGCCGGACCTGCCGGGTGGTCGCCGAGTACGCCTTCCGTCACGCTCGCCGGATGGGGGCGAGGGTGTTCGGCGGCCCCAAGTGGACGGTCAGCCCCCTCTACGAGGGGCTGTTCAAGGAGGAGATGGACCGAGCGGCGGCCCTGAACCCCGACGTCCCGTACGAGCCGCACCTGATCGACGCCACCTACGCGCTGCTGCTGGCCACCAGCGGCGAGCCGCTCGTCATCCCCGCCCTCAACCGTGACGGCGACGCCCTCAGCGATCTGGTCATGCAGATGTTCGGCACCATCGCCGGAGCCGAGTCGCTGTTGCTGGCCTTCGACGACGGAGGCGAGGTGAGCGTGGCGATGAGCGAGGCCCCGCACGGGACGGCACCGGCCCTGGAGGGCAAGGACGTCGCCAACCCGATGGCCATGATCCTGGCCGTGGCCAGCATCCTCAACTGCATGCCCGGCCGGGGCGCGCACACCGCCTCCAGGGCCATCTACGAGGCCACGCTGGAGGCGGTGTCCCAGGGGACCAAGACGGCGGACCTGGGCGGGCACGCCTCCACCACGGCCTTCACCGACGAGGTGATCCGCCGGGTCGGGACCAAGGTCGAGGTCTGGCACACGCTGCTCGACGTTCAGCCCTGATGCAGCCCGCCTCCCCATCACCCGGGTCCCCCCTCGAGCGAGGCCCCTGGTCAGAGCGCCCCCGACGGGTGCAGGCTATGTGGAGAGGTGGTCGGGAACCGCGCACGGTCCGCCTCCGGATGAACGGGAAGGCGGAACCCGTCCTGGGCTGGCGCCTGTGGCGCCTTCGTGGTGCACGCCTGGAATCGTGGGCGGCGAGCTACACCTGGGAGCCCGGCGAGAACCGGGCCCGGTGCCTGGCGCCCCTGCGCCGTTGCCCGCGCGCCCCCGGGACGGGCTGCCGCTGCGGCTTCTGGGCCCTCTTCAGCCTGCTGCAGTGCGTGGAGCGCGCCTGCGCGGAGCGGAGCGAGCGCTCGACCGTGGTGGGGCTGATCCAGGGCTGGGGAGAGGTCGCCTTGCACGGCGGCGAGGGGTTCCGCGCCGAACGGGCCTCCATCGCCTGCCTGCTCACCGACTGGCCCTGGGACGCGCCCCGCGCCCTCTCGGAGGGCAGTCACGGCGGCCGCTGGCGACCTCGCCTCCGTCGTGCCCTGCGCCACCTCTCCTCCCCGCCGCCGCCGGAACCCTGGCACCCGCGGATGCTCCGCGAGGCAGCCGGGCGCTACGGCGTTCCCCTCGTCTCCCTCGAGGAGTCGCTCCGCATCGGCCTGCTGGAGGAACTCGGGGTCGACGAGCCCATGCGCGGAGAGGTCAGGACCTGGGTGGAGATGCGCACCCGCTGAGCCGCCCGGGCCGCTCCGCCGCGTCCCGGCGGTGCCCGGCCAGTCCGCTGCCTGCGTATGCTTCCGAGGGCGTGGTGTACGTCGGGACCTCGGGCTGGCAGTACGCGGACTGGCGACCGGCGTTCTACCCCCCGCGCCTGCCCCAGCAGGACTGGCTCGACCACTACGCGACCCACTTCCGGACCGTCGAGCTCAACAGCTCCTTCTACCACCTCCCTTCCGTCGCCAGCTTCCAGCGCTGGCGTGATCGCACGCCCCCGGACTTCGTGATGGCGGTCAAGATGAGCCGCTTCGTGACCCACCTCCGGCGCCTGCGCGAGGCCTCGGAGTCGATCCTCCGCTTCGTGGAACGGGCGGCCCACCTCGGCCCGAAGCTGGGGCCGGTGCTCCTCCAACTGCCGCCGGGCATGGGGGCGGACGGTGGCCGGCTGGCCGCCGCCCTGGATGCCTTCCCCGCCGGCGTGCGGGTGGCGGTGGAGTTCCGCGACGACTCCTGGTTCGAGGCCGGCATCCACACCATCCTCGAACGGCACGGCGCCGCCATGTGCCTGGCCGACAGCCCGGGGCGGACGACGCCGCCCTGGCGGACGGCGAGCTGGGGGTTCGTCCGCTTCCACTGGGGATCGGGCGACCCCGAGCCTTGCTACGAGGAGGACATCCTCGGTGCCTGGGCGGAGCGGATCGCGTCCCTCTGGCCGGCGGCCGCGGACGTGTACTGCTACTTCAACAACGACCCGCGCTGCTGTGCCGTGCGGGATGCCGCCCGCTTCGCCCGCGTCCTCCGGAGGGTCGGGCTGGAGCCCTCCCGCACTCCCCCTCCGGAGGTCGTCGAGATCGCCGGGTGAGAGGGCCGCGACGGTCGGGGCTCAGGCGGTCTCGATCCGCTTGAACCCCTCGGCGTACTCGACCCCGGCCTGCTCGCCCACCTTCCGCAGCCGCTCCCGCACCCAGCCGGCCGGCGCCTCCGCCTCCATACCCGGCTTGTCGAACTGGCTGCGATGGCACCTGATGGCCTCGATCTTCCGCTCCACCAGCTCGGGGCTCAGCTCCACGAAGTGATCGGCGCGCTCGAACCCGGGCATCCAGACCTCGCGCACGCGGTGCGGCTGCAGACCCTCGGCCAGCAACTCGCGGAAGGCCCGTGGATTGCGCGCATCGGGATACACGGCGCTGAGCGTCGCCTCCCCCACCGCCAGGTGATCCGGATGGAAGGCGCCGATGGCGCCGTCCAGGCTGCGCAGAGGGGGGTGGGTCAGGACCAGGTCCGGGCGCCAGCGCCGGATCTCCCGGGTGATGGCGCGGCGGAGCTCGAGCGTGGGCGCCAGGGACCCGTCCCGAAAGCCCAGGAAGACCACCTCCTTGACCCCGAGCACCTCGGCCGCCGCCCGCTGCTCCCCGTAGCGGATGGCACTGAGCTCGGCGTCGGGCACCGACGGGTCCTCGCCCCCCTGGCAACCGTCGGTGCAGACGACGTAGACCACCTCCGTGCCCTCGGCGGCGAGCTTGGCGACCGTGCCCCCGAACCCGAACTCGGGATCGTCCGGATGGGCTCCCACCACCAGGGCGCGCTCGAAACGTCCGTTCGTCCTCGGTTCCTCAGCCACGGCCTGACAGGGTAACCCAGACGGCGCAACCGCCGCCGTCGCGATCCAGGATGCCGACCTCACCCCCCATGGCACGGGCCAGCCCCCGGGCCAGGAAGAGACCCAGGCCGGGGCCGCCGGCCCGATGGTCGAGTCGGGTGAAGGGCTCGAAGGCCCGCTCACGGTCGTCGGCCGGGATGCCCGGACCGCGATCGAGGACCTCGATGCGCACCCGCCCCGGCTCCGGTCGTGCCACCACCTCCACCGGCGCGGCCGAGGGCGAGAAGCGGAGGGCGTTGACGATCAGCGCCCGCAGCACCCGCACCGCCTGGACCCGGTCCGCCTCCAGCTCCAGCCCGGGCGGACAGCGCACCTCGATCCGCCGCCCGGGTTCCTGGCGGCGGGCGGCGGCCACCGCCTCCGCGACCACGGGAGCGGGGTCCAGCGGCTCGAGGCTGAGGCCGAGATCCCCCGTCTGCAGGTGGACAGCGGTGGAGAGGTCGTCGATCAGGTCGTTCATCGACTCGACCCCGTTCTCGAGCAGCTCGAGCATCTGCCGGCGACCGTCCGGAGGCAGGGCATCGCCGTCCTCGAGCAGCATGGTCGCCGCGCCCCGGATGACCGTGAGTGGTCGTCGGAGCTCGTGCCCCAGCACCCGCAGCGCCTCGAGCTGATCGGGATCCAGGCTCATCACCTCGCCCCCGGCCTCACCGTGCGCTCCCGAAGGGGCCCCCCCGGGCGTGGAGGCGCAGCCGCCGGCCCAGGTCCCGTTCTGCGTCCTCCACCCGCCGCCGCAACTGCTCGGCGTCGATCACCGCCGCCCCCATGCCCCGCAGCAGGTCCGCGTGCAGGCGGTCCGAGGTGGCCACCAGCAGCGACTCGCCCTCGCGGCGGGCGCGGTAGGCCATGCGCTCGATGGCGTGATCGGCGGTGGAGCCGCGGGCGGTGAACACCACCCGTACCCCGTCCCGCAGCTCCTCACTGCCCCGCGGCGACGGTCCCCGGGCGGCGTCGAACACCACCGCCACCGCCGTGCCCGTCATCTGGGCCAGGGTGGCGAGCCGCGCCACCAGGCGCTCCCGCGCCCGCTCCAGGGAGTCGTCGAGGAGCGCACGCAGGTCGTCCCAGGCGTAGATCACGTTGTAGCCGTCGACGACCATGGAGGGCGACACGGTCCGAGTCTACGCCCGGCGCCGGGTCCCATCGTTCAGCGTCCATGGTCCGCGACCATCCGCTGGCGCACCGTCTCGTAGAGCACGACCGCCGCCGCGGCGGCGGCGTTCAGGCTCCGGATCCGGCCCCGCATGGGGAGGGCGAGCCGGACGTCGCAGCGTTCGCGGACCAGGCGGTGCACCCCGTGGCCCTCCCCGCCCACGACCAGGCAGACCGGCAGCCGGAGGTCGAACTCCCAAGGCGGCAGCTCACCTCCCGGGTCGAGCGCGGCGCACCAGATACCGGCCCGTTTCACCTCCGAGATGGCCGAGGGAAGGCCCGCCACCTGGCAGAGGCGCAGGTGCTCGCTGGCCCCCGAGCTGGCCTTCACCGCGACCGCGGAGAGCGGCGCGCTGCGGCGCTCGGGCAGGATCACACCGTCCGCGCCGGCGGCCTCGGCGCTGCGCAGGATGGCCCCCAGGTTCTGCGGGTCCTCGACCCCGTCCAGGGCGACGAGCAGGCTGGGGCCGAGCTCGAGCAGCCGGCGAAGGGCCCAGTAGGTGCGCGGCATCAGCTCCGCCACCACCCCCTGATGGACCCCGGGTGCCAGCGCCTCGACCCGCTCCGGCGCGACCTCCTCCACCCGGGTCAGGTGGCGCAGCTCCTCCAGCCGAGGGTCGAGCTCGACGCCCCGCGCCAGCAGGACGCGGCGCACCCGTCCGGCCCGGGCGGCCTCCAGCACCGCGTTGCGGCCGTAGATCACGGAAGGACGACGAGGCCCGGGGCGAGGTCCGCCGGTGTGGCGGGGCCCCGACGACGGGGCCGGGGCACGGCGGCGCTGGGTGCGACCGTTCATCGCTCCACCCGGCGCCAGCGCACGCCCTGACGGGTGTCCTCGAGCACGATGCCGCGGGCGCGGAGCTGGTCCCGGATGCGATCGGCCCGGGCGAAGTCCCGCGCCTGCCGTGCCCGCTCGCGTTCGCCGATCAGCGCCCGCAGCTCCTCGTCCAGCTCCGGCGCCTGACGACGGAGCACGTCCAGGTGGGCATCGACCGTCTCCAGCAGATGGAGGAGCGCCTCCCGGCCGGCAGGTCCCACCCGCCCGGCGTCGAGGGCCGCGTTGGCCCTGCGCACCACCTCGAAGACGTGTCCCAGCCCGGCCGGCAGGTTGAGGTCGTCGTCCAGGGCCTCGAGGTAGGCGTCGCGGGCGTCGAGGGCGTCCTCGTAGAGCGCCGCGTCGTCGGCCCGAAGACCGGGCTCCAACCTCCGCAGACGATCGGCCAGGTCCTGGAGGCGACGCACCTGCTCGGCCGCCGCGTGCAGCGCGCCCTCGGTCAGGCGCAGCTTGGACCGGTAGTGGGCGTTGCCCATCAGGAACAGGCGCACGGCCAGCGGATCGTAGCCGGCGGCGGTCAAGTCCCGGAGGGTCACGATGTTGCCGACGCTCTTCGACATCTTCCCCCCGGTCGAGTCCGACACGTGCTCGGAGTGCAACCAGAGGCGGACGAAGCGCTTGCCGGTTGCCGCCTCCGACTGCGCCACCTCGTTCTCGTGGTGGGGGAAGAGGAGATCGATGCCTCCGGCGTGGATGTCCAGGGTCTCGCCCAGGTAGGCCATGGCCATGGCCGAGCACTCGATGTGCCAGCCCGGCCTCCCCCGACCGAAGGGGGCATCCCAGGCCGCACCCACCCGCTCGTCGGCCGGCTGGGCCCGCTTCCAGAGCGCGAAGTCGGTGGCCGACTCCTTCTCGTACCGGTCGGTGGCGACCCTGGTCCCCGGACGCAGACCGCTCCGGTCGAGATGGGACAGTCGCCCATAGGCCGGAAAGCTGGCGACGCGGAAGTAGATGCCGTCCTCCGCCTGATAGGCGTGCCCGCGCTCGAGCAGGCGGACGATCAACCTCACCATCTCGGCGACGTGCTCCGTGGCCGAGGGGTACCACTCCGCTCGCTGGGCGCGGAGCGCGTCCAGGTCCTCGAAGAAGGCCTGGCGGTAGGGCCAGGTGTAGGCCTCGATGCTCGTGCCCGCAGCGTGGGCCTGCTCGATGATCCGATCGTCGACATCGGTGATGTTCATCACGTGGCGCAACCGGTATCCCCGCACCGCCAGGTGTCGGCGCAGCAGGTCGTAGAAGAGGAAAGTCCGGTAGTTGCCCACGTGCGGAAGGTTCCAGACCGTCGGCCCGCAGGTGTAGAGGCGAACGACCCCCGGCTCCTGGGGGCAGAACTCCTGCTTGCGACCGCTCGCGGTGTCGTGGAGACGGAGGGTCACGTCCCGACCTCGGGGGTTCCGGGCGGCCGGCCCCGACGCGCGGCGTGGCCCGCCTCCGGAGCGCGGAACGGTCCGAGGTCGTCTCCGGACCGGCTCTCCAGGAGCACCACGGCCTGGGCGGCGATGCCCTCCGCGCGCCCCAGCGCGCCCAGCCCCTCCGGCGAGGTGGCCTTCACGCCGACGCACGCGACCTCGAGACCGAGGCGGGCGGCCAGAGTTCGGGCCATCGGCCCCAGGTAGGGCTGGAGGCGGGGTTCCTGGGCGATGATCACGGCGTCGACGTTCACCACACGATACCCGGCGTCCTCCACCAGACGCCGGGCCTCGTCCAAGAGCAACAGAGAGGATACCCCGGCGAAGCGGGGATCCCCCTCCGGGAAGTGGGCGCCGATGGTGCCCAGGGCCGCGGCGCCGAACATGGCGTCGATCAAGGCGTGGGTGAGCACGTCGGCGTCGGAGTGCCCGCGCAGGCCCCGGGGATAGGGCACCGTCACCCCGCCCAGCACCAGCGGGCGCCCCTCGATCAGGGGATGGAGATCGTAGCCGAGGCCGACCCTCACCCGTCGGTCGCCTCACTGAGCGCCGGACCACGCGGCTCCGGGGTGCCACGCGCCGCCTCCCGGTCCCGGAGCAGGGCCCCCACCACCACCAGGTCCTCGGGCGTGGTCAGCTTCACGTTGGCCGGCTCGCCCTCGACCACGGTCACCGCGTGGCCCGCCGCCGCCACCAGCTGCGCGTCGTCGTCGCCCACCAGCCCCGCGTCGGCGGCCTGGAAGTGCGCCTGCTCCAGCACCTGGTAACGGAACCCCTGCGGAGTCTGGGCCAGGACGAGTCGCGAGCGGTCCAGGCTCTCGACCAGCCAGTGGCCCTCGACCCGCTTGACCGCGTCGCGCAGCGGCATGCCGGGAATGGCCGCACCCACCCGTCGGGTCGCGGCCAGCACCCTCCGGACCAGGGCCGGAGAGGCGAGCGGCCTGGCGACGTCGTGCACCAGCACGTACTCGCAGCCCTCGAGCAGAGCCAGGCCGGATCGCACCGACTGTTGCCGGGTCTCTCCTCCCTCACAGACCTCGACCGGTCGCTCGGGTCGGAAGGCCGCGACCTCCTGGCGGACCCGGTCGAGTTGGCCCGGCGGCCCGACCACGACCATCCGGTCCACCTCCTCAAGGGAGAGGAACAGCTCCAGCGCTCTCGCCAGCAGCGTGCGCCCGTTGAGCGTGACCAGCGCCTTGCTCCCCAGGCCCAGCCGGCTGCCCGACCCGGCGCCGGCCACGATGACCCCGACCTCGGCCGGGGAGACCTCCGGCACCGGCCCTCCGGGGTCAGGGAACGGTGGGCCCATCCGACGGTCTCCCCTCCCTCTCCGGCTGCGGCCATCGCCGGGCGGGCCCCTCCCAACCGGGGAAGCCCAGCTCCAGCGCCTCGACCAGATCGTGCACCTCGCTCACCTCCATCCCATCTGGGCACGTGGCCACGCCCGCGGGCACGATGGCGCGGGTGAAGCCGCGCCGTGCCGCCTCCTGGAGTCGGCGATCGAGCCTGCCCACGCGCCGGACCTCCCCGCCCAAGCCCAGCTCCCCGATGACCACCGTGCCCGGAGGCAGCGGCCGATCGCGAAGGCTGCCCGCGATCGCCATGGCCAGCCCCAGGTCGGCCGCCGGCTCCCCCACCCGAACGCCGCCGGCGACGTTCACGAACACGTCCGCACCGGCCAGGGGCACCGCAGCTCGCTTCTCCAGGACGGCGACGATCATGTGGAGGCGGTTCGGATCGACGCCGTTGGCCGAGCGCCGCGGGAGCCCGAACGGCGTCGGCGAGACCAGGCTCTGCAGCTCCACCAGCAGCGGTCGCGTCCCCTCCATGGTGGCCAGCACGACCGTCCCGGGCAGCGCCCGCAGATCGGCCAGGAGGGCGGCGCTGGGATCGCGCACCTCCTCCAGGCCGGCGTCCCCCATGGTGAACACCCCGATCTCCTCGGTCGAGCCGAACCGGTTCTTGGCCGCGCGCAGGATGCGGAACTCGTGGCTCCGCTCGCCCTCCAGATAGAGGACGGCGTCGACCACGTGCTCCAGCACCCGCGGGCCGGCGATGGCCCCTTCTTTGGTCACGTGGCCGACCAGGAAGACCGGGATGGCGGTCTCCTTGGCCAGACGCATCAGGCGCCCGGCCGCGTCCCGGACCTGGGTGACGGTGCCGGCGGCCGCCTCCAGGGCCGGGTCGTGCACGGTCTGGATCGAGTCCACGATCGCGAGCACGGGCCGCTCCCGCTCGATGGCGGTCACCACCGCCTCGACGTCGGTCTCGGCGAGCATCAGGAGCTGAGGGCTGGCGATGCCCAGGCGCCGGGCCCGCATCGCCACCTGTTGGGCCGACTCCTCCCCGGAGACGTAGAGGACACGCCGCCCTCCGGCCGAGGCCTGGACGGCGAGGTGCATCAGCAAGGTCGACTTGCCCACCCCGGGCTCGCCGCCGAGCAGCACCAGGCTGCCCGGCACGATGCCGCCGCCGAGGACACGGTTGAGCTCCTGCCATTCCAGGCGGCACCGGGGGGCGGCCGCCACCTCGACCTCGGTGATGGGGACGGGGCGGGAGGAGGATGAGGCCGGCCGGTGCGCCTCGCGACGGCCGGGCGCGACCCGGAACTCCTCGAGCGTGTTCCAGGCCTGGCAATGGGGGCAGCGGCCGCTCCATCGGATAGAGTCGCCGCCGCACTCGCGGCAGACGAAGGTGACGGTGCTCTTCGGCATCGGGTTCTGACCTCGCTCGGCGCGGGCTAATTTTTCCAGCTCGGCCAGCGTGACGTTTTGGCCGGTGGTTCCGTTATGCAGTCGGAAGAGGCCGGACGTGCCCCGGGCCTCGACCCCCTTCCTTGGCCGCGCCGCCCTGACTACCCCCGGGGCGGCGCCCTGTTTTTCCCGGGCGAGGAGGCGCGCCGGCTCCTTCGGATCGGGGATGGCCCACCGCGGCGATCTCCCTTCGAGCTTACGATGGTCGATTCCGGGTCGACGTCGCCCGGCCCGGGTCGCAACCCCTCGAAGCGGAGGCGGGGCGACGGCCGAGCCGGCGGCCGGTGTCGCCGGGAGCGGCGCCGGCTCCGGGGACCACCGGCCCGGCGGGTGGTCGTGGAACGTGAAGCATCGTGTCGCCGGATCGTCGCCGGGATGTGTTGACATTTGGAGGGCAGGGACGGTTTCGCCGACCTCCGGGTCCCCCAGCCCGGTCGGAGGAGCGCAAGAGGAACGTCGATGAAGATCAACGAAGTCCACGACAGGCAAGGCTCCCGGCCGCACGCGGACGACCAGGTCAGGGTCCTCTTCGTGGAGGAC
>DASRBU010000405.1:0-3912 GCA_035653475.1 Candidatus Dormiibacterota bacterium
CGTTGCTTCGTGGTCGAGGACGCCGCCGCGGGCGTGCAGGCGGCGAAGGCGGGCGGAATGGCGGCCCTGGGCGTGGCCCGGATGCACGACGAGTCGTCCCTGGAGCAGGCTGGTGCCGACCTCGTGGTCACGACCCTGGACGAGGTCGCCGTCGACGCGCTGGAGCGCGGCCGCCTGGAACGGGCCTCCATGGGCTGATGGGGAACCCGGCCAGGCGCATCACCGAGCTGCCCGAGGCGCTCGCCCGGCACGAGGAGCTGGCCAGGCGTCTCTCCGGGAGGCGACCGGCCTTGTTCTGCGACTACGACGGCACCCTGACCCCGATCGTGGACCGGCCCGAGGAGGCCCGGCTCTCGCCCGAGATGCGCGAGGTGGTGCACAGGCTTGCGACCCGATGCCCGGTCTGCGTGGTCAGCGGACGCGACCGCCAGGTGGTGCAGGAGCTGATGGGCCTCGACGACCTGGTGGTCGCCGGCGATCACGGGTTCGACATCTGGAGCCCCTCGGGCGGCCTCCTCCGGCGCCAGGCGGGCACGGAGTTCCGGGCCCTGCTGGACCGGGTGCGGAGGCGGCTGGGGGAGGAGCTGGCCCCGGTCGCCGGGGTCCTGGTGGAGCCCAAGAGCGCCTCGGTGGCGATCCACTACCGGCTCGTGGCCGAGCAGGAGCGGCCCCGGGTTCGGGCGGCGGTGGAGGCGGTGCTGGCGGAGCACCCAGAGGAGCTGAGGGTCACGCCGGGCAGGTTGGTGTACGAGCTGCAGCCCCGGATCGACTGGGACAAGGGCAAAGCCGTGCTCTACCTCCTGAACGCGTTGGGGCTCGACCGCGACGAGGTGATCCCCCTCTACCTGGGCGACGACGTCACCGACGAGGACGCCTTCCGGGCGCTCGCGCACCGGGGCCTCGGCCTGTTCGTCGGCCGTGTCGACGACCCCGAGATCGCGGGCCGGACCACCTGCGCCGACTACCGCCTCGGCGGCGTCGACGAGGTGCGACGCTTCCTCGACTGGCTGGCGGCCCGGATCGGCGCCGACGGGATCGTGGGCCGAGCCGACATCGGAGGCAGGTGATGGAGGGCTGGACGCTGGTCTACGAGGGCTTCGAGCCGGCGCAGGAGCGGCTGCGCGAGGCCCTCACCTCCACCGGCAACGGCAACTTCTGCGCCCGGGGTGCCGCGGAGTGGGCGGACGTCGATCGCGTCCACTACCCGGCCACCTACGCCCACGGCTGCTACAACCGGGAGACGACCATCCTGGGCGACCGGCCGGTCCTCAACGAGGACCTGGTGAACCTGCCCAACTGGCTGGTCCTGAAGCTCCGGATCGAGCACGACCCCCCCTTCCGGCTGGACGGGGTCCAGGTGCTCGACTACCGGCACGAGCTGCAGATCCGGGACGCGACCGTGCGGCGCTTCGTGCGCTTCTGCGACGCCGCCGGCCGGATCACGACCCTCGCCAGCCAGCGGTTCGTCAGCATGGCCGACGCGCACCTGGGCGCCATCGAGTGGACGATCACGGCCGAGAACTGGTCGGGGGAGGTGACGGTGATCACCGCGCTCGACGCCAGGGTGACCAACCAGGGCGTCGAGCGCTACCGGGAGCTGGAGGGCCGCCACCTCCATCCCGTGGCCAGCCGCTGCCCCGAGCCCGACCTCATCTCGCTGATCGCCCGGACCCGCCAGTCCCGCATCTACGTCGCCGAGGCGGCCCGCACCCGGGTCGACTCCGCCGAGGGCACGCCCGAGGTCGAGCGCGGCCTCTACCACATGGAGGACTACATCCACCAGACCCTGACCTTCAGGCTGGAGCGGGGCGTACCGACCCGGGTGGAGAAGCTGGTCGCCTTCTCGACCTCGCGGGACCGGGCCATCAACGAGCCCTGGACGGCGGTCGAGACCGCCGCCCGCTGCTTCGGCTCCTACGCCGAGGCACGGCGGCGTCACGTCCGCGCCTGGGAGGAGCTGTGGAGCGACTGCGACCTCCACCTGCCCGGCGACGCGCGGGTGCAGCTCTTGCTCCGGCTGCACGCCGCCCACGTGCTCCAGGTCTGCTCCCCCCACACCACGGACCTGGACGCCGGCGTGCCTGCCCGCGGCCTGAACGGTGAAGCCTACCGCGGCCACGTCTTCTGGGACGAGCTCTACGTCTATCCCTTCCTCAACTTCCGGCTGCCGAAGATCACCCGCGCGCTCCTCATGTACCGCTACCGCCGCCTCGACCGCGCCCGGGCCCTGGCCGCGGAGGCCGGCTACCGGGGGGCGATGTACCCCTGGCAGAGCGGCAGCGACGGCAGGGAGGAGACCCAGGTGGTGCACCTCAACCCCATCTCGGGCCGCTGGGACCCCGACCTGAGCCACAACCAGCGCCACGTGAACGCGGCCATCTTCTACAACCTCTGGCACTACTACCAGGCCACCGCCGACCAGGAGTTCCTGATCGAGTACGGCGCGGAGATGATGCTGGAGATCGCCCGCTTCTGGGCCAGCGCGGCCCGCTTCAACCCGGAGCGCGGCCGCTACGAGATCCACGGCCTCATGGGTCCCGACGAGTTCCACGAGAAGTATCCGGACTCCCCCCGGCCGGGGCTGCGCAACAACGCCTACACCAACGTGATGGCGGCCTGGATCGCGGACACGGCCGTGCGCCTGCTCTCGCTGCTCCCCGAGGAGGCCCGAGAGCGACTGCGGGGACGGCTGGAGCTCTCGGACGACGAGGTGGAGCGGTGGCGGGACCTGAGCCGGCGGATGTTCGTGCCCTTCCACGACGACGGCATCATCAGCCAGTTCGAGGGCTACGAGCGGCTGGAGGAGCTGGACTGGGACGCCTACCGGGCGCGCTACGGGAACGTCCAGCGCCTGGACCGCATCCTCCGCGCCGAGGGCCGCGACCCCAACCGGTACAAGGTCACGAAGCAGGCCGACGTGATCCTGTTGTTCTTCCTCTTCCGGGAGGACGAGCTGAGCGCGATCTTCGAGCGTCTGGGCTACCGCTACCGGCCGGACACGCTGCGCAAGAATCTCGCCTACTACGACCGGCGGACCTCCCACGGCTCGACCCTCAGCTTTGTCGCCCACGCCGGGGTGCTGGCCGGCCTCGACCCGCAGGCGTCGTGGGAGCGTTTCCTGGTCGCGCTGGAGAGCGACGTCGGCGACGTCCAGGGCGGCACCACCGCCGAGGGCATCCACCTGGGGGTGATGGCGAGCACGCTGGACCTGGTCCAGCGCAACTATCTGGGCGAGCAGGTCAGGGACGGCGTGCTCACCTTTCGGCCCATCCGTCTGGCCGGGCTGGAGGGTCTCACCATGCCCCTTCGCTTCCGCGGCGGCCGGCTGGAGGTCGCCCTCGCCGAGGGGAAGCTTCGCGTCGCCGTCCGGGAGGGGGCCCTCAACCGTTCGGTGAGGGTCGCGGTGGGGGACGAGGTCAGGGAGCTGGCGCCCGGGGAGCACCACGCTTTCGATCTCGGGTAGCGAGATCGCGACCGGTGTGCCGGGAGGAGGGATGCGGGGACCAGGGCCGGGTCCAGGTCAGGGATCGCCGCTCAGTGGATGCGCTTGTTCCGTCCGGCCCACTCGCGCTCCCGCAGCACGTACTTCTGGATCTTCCCGGTCGAGGTCTTGGGCAGCTCGCAGAACTCCACCGCCTTCGGCGCCTTGAAGTGCGCCAGCCGCCCCCGCACGTGCTCGATGATTTCCTCCGCCGTGGCCGTGCAGCCCGGCTTCAGGGTCACGAAGGCCTTGGGCACCTCCCCCCACCTCTCGTCCGGGATCGCGATCACCGCCGCCTCCAGCACCGCCGGGTGGCTCACCACCGCCTGCTCCACCTCGATGGTGGAGATGTTCTCCCCGCCCGAGATGATGATGTCCTTCTTGCGGTCTCGCAGCTCGATCGAGCCGTCCGGGTGCATCACCCCCACGTC
>DASRBU010000406.1:0-4597 GCA_035653475.1 Candidatus Dormiibacterota bacterium
CTCCAGGCTCCGGCCCTCGGCGAAGGCCAGCGCCTCCTCCTCGACGGCGGCGGCGATCCGCCCGGCCAGCTCGTCGCCGACCTCGGACGCCCACTCCGAGCAGGCGTCGGCGGCCTCCGCCCGGGCGAAGGCCCAGGTCAGGTGGTTGGCGGCCACCTGGTGCGCGTCGAGGCCCTCCCGGTCCACGTCCCGTCTCAGCTGCTCACGGAGTCGGTCGAGGGCGATCCGCGTTCGTACGCTCACCACCGGCAGCCTATCGTGTCACGCCGACGCCGGGGGCTCGGGCGCGCCGCGCTCGGGGGTCGGCGCTCGGCCCGCCGGGTGCCGCCCCGTGGCCGAAGGCGTTCCCGGAGGGGCGATCCGAGACCCTCGCCGGTGGGGTCGGGTTCCGACTTGCCACCGGCTCTTGACAGCGGCGCTCAGCGTCTTAGCATGTCTGCCCAGGTCGTACTGAGGAACGGGGGATTTCGGGAAGCTGGTACCAAACGGGAAGCCGGAGGGGCATCCCCGATGGCGTATCGGGCTGCGGGTCGCGGAAGGTGGGTCGTGCTGGGTCCGCGCCGCAGGTCGGGTCTCGGG
The DNA here is from genome assembly GCA_035653475.1 of Candidatus Dormiibacterota bacterium. Taxonomy (GTDB): domain Bacteria; phylum Chloroflexota; class Dormibacteria; order Dormibacterales; family Dormibacteraceae; genus CADDZO01. Next base: position 580 of record DASRBU010000406.1, read on the forward strand.
CCGGCGAGCGGCCGGCTCGGGAGAGGAGGATCTGGCTGGGGATGAGGGTTGACATATACTTGTCGGAGCCGGCTCGTCTGGCCATGGCCGCGGCCGGCTCCGGTCGGGAGGCGTCCCGGGCGGCACGTCGGCGCCCGGAACGGGAGTGGACTCGGACTATGCGTGGTGGGGGTAAACCGGGATTGGCACAGCTCTGCGTGCGGTCGTACGACGAGCCCATCGGACCGAACCTCTTGCGCCACCTCCGCAAGGAGCGGCGGATGTCCCAGGCGGAGGTGGCGAGGAGCGTGGGGCTCTCTCGGCAGTCGGTGAACGCCATCGAGAACGGCAAGTGCCAGCCGCGACTGGTGGTCGCCTACCGTTTGGCGCGCCTCTTCGGTCACTCCATCGAGAGCGTCTTCCAGCTGGAGGAGCTGGATCGGTTGGAGGCCCGGGAGACGCGCCGGATGGAGGTGCTCTCCTGAGCTGACCACGACATCGTCCGCGTGGTGGGGGATGCGGGGGCCCGCTCCGCGAGGGGCGGGCTCCCCACTTCACCGATCCCGCGGCCTCGTGCTCCCGGGCCGCGGCCGGACGCCGGTCGGTGCGGTGGCGGCGCCGGGCCCGCGGCTCGGGCGGATCTCAGGCGCCGTGTAGCCGGGCCAGGGCCGGGGCCGAGCGCGCGCGCCGAGGGCGGCCGACCTCCGCCGCCGCCCGCCAGTGCACGATCGCGCGCTCCAGCTCCCCGCGCTCCTGGAGCGCCTGCGCGTACTCCATGAGGCACTCCCGCTGCCATTCCGGCAGCTCGAGCTCGGCGAACAACGCGATCGCCTGCTGGAACGACCGATCGGCCTGATCGTGGTCCCCTCGGAAGCGGTGCACCCGCGCTTGCAGCCGCCGGGCCATGGCCGCCACCTGCCGCTCCCCGCCCGCGGTGGCGATCGCGTGCGCCTCCGCCAGCAGCGCCTCGGCCCGGTCCAGCTCTCCCCGGGCGAGGTGGACCTCGGCCAGCGGGCAGAGCACGATCGCCCGTCCCCAGCGCTCGAGACCCCGCTGCTCGCACAGCTCCAGCGAGCGTCGCAGGTGGACCTCCGCGGCCTCGATCTCCCCCTGTTGGAGGAGGAGGTAGCCGAGGTTGGCCTCGATGCGGACCAGGCTGCGCTCGTCCCGGTCCATGGCGTACAGGGTGAAGGCCCGCCGCGCCTCCGCCAGCGCCGCCGGGAAGTCGCCCATCTGCTGGTAGGCCACGCTGAGGCCGTCGTGCATCATCGCGATATGGCGGGGGTTGGGGGCCGCCGCCGACACCTCCAACCCCTCCTCGTAGAACCTGGCCGCGTTCCGCCAGTCACCCTGCTGGTAGTAGATCGATCCCAGGTGGAGGAGGATGCGGACCTGGAGGCCGGGAACGGGAGGGCGGAGGCGTTCGCAGCGCTCGAGCGCCTCCAGGGCCCGGGACAGGGCCCGGGGGTCGCCGACCAGGAACAGCGCCGTGGCCTCCTGGTCGAGGGCCTCGGTGAGCAGGAGCGGGTCCCCGATCTCCTCGAAGCCCCGCCGGGCGGCGCGCACGTGGGGCAGGGCGTGCTCGCCCTCGTGCATCCGCACGTGGGCGCCACCTACCAGGAGGTGGACCTCCGCCTCCAGCGCCGGCGGGAGGTCCTGCTCGAGCAGCCGCCGCCCCAGCTCCACCGCGGCCCTGAAGTCCTCGGTCGCCACCAGCCGCTCCAGCTGGTCCCGCTGGGCCCGGAGCTCCTTCTCGATCGGGTCGGTGGCCAGGAAGTAGGAGACGGGGCGCCCGGTCCGGCGGGCGATCAGCTCCAGGGTGCGCAGGGAGGGCTGCATCTTGCCGGTCTCGACCAAGTGGATGGCCGCCCGGGTGACCTCGCCGGCCGCCACCTCGGCCAGGCTCAGACCGGCTTCCTGGCGGGCCTTCCGCACCAGCTCCGGCCGGACGGGGATCCCCCTTCGCCGTCCTCGCTTGGCGTGGGCAGGGCCGGACATCAGGAGATCACTATAGTCTCTCCCGGTCCGGCCCGCCGGCGCCGGGTGGGGGGACGCCCTCAGCAGCAGGGGGGGAAGGCGCTCCAGCTTCCGTTGAGGACGATGACCAGCGCGAGCGCCGCCAGGACTCGCAACACGCGCAGACGCGAAGGCTTCATCCGGCTGCCTCCTGTAGAGCGAGCGGTGTATAGCGACCGTCGAGTCCATCATGCCCGGCCGGGATGGTGGAGGCACCGGGGCGAGGTCACGTGGTCGCTCGAGGTCGGGCCTCGGGGCCGGGCTCAGGGGCGGCCCTCGCCACCGGCCCGGTCGGAGGGCCTGGCTTCGCGGCTGGCGGCGGTGAGCAGGCGGGAGCCGTGGCGGAGCGCGCCGATCACGATCCGCATCCCCTCGCGGCCGGCCTCGGAGAGCTCCAGCCCGGCCAGCAGCCGTTCCAGCCGCCTGGACAGGGCCGTCAGCTCCACGGCCAGGTCGTGGACGGCGCCCTCCGGCGGCCCCTCGGCACCGATGAAGAACTCGACCGGCTTCCCGGTGCGTCGCGCGATCATCTCCAGGACCGGCAGCGAGGGCCGGGCCAGGCCCTGCTCCAGCTGGTGGATGAAGGCCCGGGAGACCTCGGCCCCGGCCAGCTCGGCCAGGCTCAGGCCGCGCTCCAGGCGGGCCTGGCGGACCCGGTCGGGAACGATCCGGATGCCGGGCCCGCGGCGGCCCCGGCGTTTCACCGGGACGGCCTCCGCCGGGCCCGCGGGCGGGTGCGTGGGCTGCGAACCTTCCGCGTCAAGGGTCCAGGGGCTGCGGTCTGCTGCGCTCGGCCGCGGTGGACCACGGCTCACCCCAGCGGTACGCGGGCCGGGGTGGGGCGGATCATTCGGGACGCAGGGGGAATCCGGCCGGAGTTTCGGTAGGCTCGACGGGGATGTCACCTTCGCTGGTCCGGACCCTGGTGCTGATGCCGGTGGCGGTGGCGCTCAACATCGCCCTCGGGTCGACGGTGCAGCAGGCCCTGCGGCTGCCCATCTACATGGACTCGCTGGGGACGGTGCTGACCGGCGTCCTCGGCGGCCCGCTGGCCGGGATGGCGACCGGAGCGCTGACCAACCTGATCTGGGCCTACGTGCTGCCCGCCCCCCTGGCCGCGCCCACCGCGGGTCCCTTCGCGATCACGGCCGCGGTGATCGGGCTGTTGGCGGGGGCGTGGGGGCGCCTGGGGCTCTTCCGCTCCCGCCCGGTGCGGGACCTGCGCTCGCTGGCGGCGGCCCTGGGGGCCGCGGTGGCGGTGGCCGCGGTCGTCGCCTACACCTTCGGCCGGGCCTACGCCAGCCCGCGCGCCTTCGCCACCAACACCGGCTTCGATCCCCGCGCCTTCGCCAGCTCCGAGGTGGCCTTCGCGATCGTGATCGCGGCCTTCGCCGCCCTGGCCGCCTGGGCGCTCTTCGTCCGTCGCGACGCCGGCGCCGTGCTGGCCCTGGTGGCAGGGCTGGCCACCGGGCTGGTGGCGGCGCTGGTGTCGGCCCCCATCGCCGCCTTCGTCTTCGGGGGCGTGACCGGGTTCGGCGGCGACCTGGTCATCGCCGCCTTCCGGGCGGCCGGGGCGAGCCTCTACCAGGCGACCCTGGAGCAGGGGCTGCTCTCCGACCCGCTGGACAAGATGATCGTCTGCCTGCTCGCCTTCCTGGTGCTGTCGGGCCTGCCCCGCCGGGTGCTGGCGCGGTTCCCCAACGGGGAGCGCCTGGTCGAGTCCGGCTGAGGCCGCCGTGGGCGCGATCCGGGAGGACGGCGGCGTGGCCGCTGGCCCCGCCCTCCGCCTCGCCGGCGCGGGGGGCATCGCCCCCGTCACCCGCCTGGCGCTGGCGGTGAGCGGCGGCGGGCTGGGGCTGGCCTGGGGCGGCTGGGTGGCGATCGCCGTGGCCGCAGGCGGCGTGGCCCTGGCCCTGGCCCTGGGCAGGGCGCGCCGGCTGGCGCTGGCCGGGCTGGGGCTGCTCCCGGTGGTGGTGTCCAGCCTGGCCCTGAACGCCTTCCTGCCGGCCGGCGGCGGGGGCGT
>DASRBU010000407.1:0-8106 GCA_035653475.1 Candidatus Dormiibacterota bacterium
GGACGGCCCGATCCGGTTCGGTGGCCGGGTCGACGGCCAGGTAGCTGGCGTTCGAGGCCGGAGGGAGGATGGCGATGGAGCGCCGGCTGGCCAGGTGAGGGACCAGGTAGTAGCCGGCGTCCACACTGGCGTCGGGGGGGATGGTCCGCAGACAGGCGTCGAGCTGCGCCGACTGGTTCGCGGTCAGGTAGGAGGGGAAGTCCCGGAAGGGCTGGACGCCGGCGAAGGCGACGAACAGGTTCGCGGCCAGGACGACGCCGGCCAGGGCCGCCGGCAGCCACTCCGAGGGGGTCCGGCGCCATCCGCCCCCGGGGGCGCCCTCCGGGGCGAAGCGCGACGCGGATCGCCGCAGACGCGCCCGCAGCCGGGCCAGGACCTCGATCGTGGCGAAGGCCATGGGCGGGGCCAGGATCATGGAGTACTGGAACCTGGTCGTCCAGGTGTTGACGTCGGAGGACCAGAACCGCTCCAGCAGCGCGGGCAGGGCGACCAGCGAGATCGGCGAGACCAGGGGGAGGAACAGCCAGGAGCCGAGCAGGCCGAGGAGGGTCTTGGTCTTCTCGAAGGGGGTGAAGAAGAGGAGCACGGCCTGGGCCGGGTGGGTGATCACGTGCAGGGCGGCGCCGAGGGGGCCGGGGCCGAGCGCCGGGTAGATCCAGTGACGGTAGCCGACCGGCGAGAGCGCCGGGATGACGACGTACATGACGAGCAGGAACCAGGCGGCCGAGACCCCGCCCACCGCCAGCGCCAGCCGCCAGCGCCGCTGGACGACGCCCACGTAGACGGCGAGCCCGAGGAAGGTGAGGGCCACGTCCTCCCTGGTCAGCAGCCCCACCGCCACCATGGGCCAGAGCAGACGGTCCTTTCGGGTCATGACCGCGTAGAGGGCGAAGGCCAGCGCCGGCACGGCGAAGGCGCCGTGGTGGAAGTCGAAGGCCACCGCCGACAGCACCCCCCAGAAGAGCAGTGAGCTGGCCTGGACGGCCAGGGCAGAGAGCCGACCCAGGCGGTCACACGCCCAGGAGAAGACGGGCAGGCTGGCCACGGAGAGCAGGACGGACTGGACCAGCAGCAGGGCTCGGGGATCGTCCCAGACCCAGAACAGCGGCCCCAGCGCCATCAGGATGGGGTTGAAGTGATCGCCCAGGTAGTTCGGGACCCCGAGCACGGTGTTGGGAACGATCTGGAAGCGGCTGTAGCCCCAGACCGCCTGATCCTGGATGCCCAGGTCGAAGGCGGTGCTGCCGAAGCGGTCGTACCGGTAGATCTCGGCCGCGGAGTAGAAGACGAAGGCGGCCAGGGCGAGCGCGAAGGGCGCCAGCCGCAGGGCCCGCCCCCGACTCCACGCTCGGGCCGAGAGCCACGGTTCCCTTCCGGACGGCACGGCCAGGCCGGGGACCCGACCCCGGGCGGTGGGCGCCGCCATCCCGGTCCTGCCCCTCATCGCCTGCCTCAACACGTCTCCGGCGCCGCGGCCGGCAACTGCAGCCCTCGTCGCACGTAGACCAGGTCAGGGTAGCTGGCCAGGGCCAGCTGGTACTGGTGGTCGAGCAGGTCCTGGATGGAGGGCCATTGCGCGACCGCGTCCACCGAGACCACGATCACGGCCGGATGCAGCGCCCGCACCTGATCGGTGACGGCCCGATCCGAACCGCCGCTCAACACCACGTCGTTGTAGATGGGGGCGGTGGGCAACTGGACCGGTATCCCGGCCAGCAGGTAGGTCCAGGCGTCCGAGGACCAGACCACCGCGCAGGTGCCCTCCAGGCCCTGGGCACGCAGCCACGCCGCCACCTCCCGATCGGCCGGAGCCCGGTCGTCGAGGCTCGCCAGCCACTCCGACCGCGGCGGCTGTCCGCTGCTCAGCGCCTTCCAATACCAGATGCCGTAGTTGAGCACGGCCTTCTGGTTCACGCCGCTGACCCCGGCCAGCAGCGCCACCAGCACCATCCCCGCCACCAGGGGCAGGGTCCGCACCGGCAGGCGCCAGGGGGGGATCGGGACCGAGGCCAGGGCCAGGAGCGAGGGGGCCAGGGCCGGGGTCAGGAAGTGCGGATAGGGCCGGTGGGCGACGGCGGCCACGCCCAGGTCCGCCGCCGCCCAGACCCAGATCGCCCAGGCCGGGCCGGCCGAGCGTCGGGAGAGCACCGCGCCCACCAGCACCGCCAAGGCCGCGATCGCACAGAGGGCGTCGCCCAGGGGGCCCGGGGAGCTGGCCGCCGCGTAGTCCACGTAGAACCCGACCAGGGAGAAGCGCACGATGCCGGCTCCGGCGATCGCCACCGAGGGCAGCAGCCACGCCGCCGTCACCCCCAGGACGGCGGCGAGGTAGAGCCCGAGCTCGCGCCGGGACACCCTCGGGCTGAGGAGCAGGACCAGGCCCAGGGCCAGGGCGTCGGCCAGCTCCGTCTGCTGGTAGGCCCCGGCGGCTCCGACCAGGGCCCCGGCCGCCGGCGCCCAACCCCATCGCCACCAGGGCGAGCGACGGGGCACGGCCAGGCGGGCCACGACCAGGGCCCCGGCCCAGGTGGCCGGCCCGATGAGCAGGCTCTCCGGCACCGTCACCTCGGCCTCGAACCAGGGAAGGCCGATGGCGAGGGCGAAGGCGGCGGTGGCCAGACCCGCCCGCAGCGGGCCGAGGAGCCGTCCCGCGATCCAGGCCACGGCCAGGAGCGCGGCCAGGCCGCTGGCGAAGGTCAGGAGGTGCAGGCCGGCCTCACCGACGCCGAACAGCCTCAGGGCCAGGGCCACGGTCCAGATCTGGAGGGGCGGCTTGTTCGTCCAGGCCTGCGAGTAGAGATGCAGGCCCTGTAAGACCATGCGGGCGACGGTCGCGTAGCCGGCCTCGTCCGTGTACCAGTGGGGCTCGTAGAAGGAAGGGATCCGGCAGAGGACGAAGAGCCCCAACGCCGGCCACAGCCAGCGCGGAGGCAGGCGCCGGGCCTCCTGCCGGATCGGCTCCGAGCGCTCCACCTTGAGGGAGACGTAGGCGGGAAGGGCGCTCACGTCGGCCGGCGCCACCCGGCCGGGCGCTCATACGCCATCCGGCGACCGCGCCGGGGCTCGGCGGTGGGCAGCGCCGGTGGGAGGGGAGCGGGGCGAACGGTCACGACCAACATCTATCGCAGACGTACGCCGCGCCGCCACGGGCGCATCGCCCGGCGAGTTCAAGTCTTTGTAATCCCGGCCGTCGCCGTCCGGTCACCCGACGCGCGTCAGGCCGGGCGCGACCTCCGAGAAGGGCTGGGAGAAGGGCTGGGCCGGCGGCCGACACGGCCAGGGACGTATCCCCGGCCGGGACAGGGAACCACCGGCCGCGATCCGTGGTCCGACACGCCCTTGCTCCGGCAGGATCGCCCGCCGCCGGCACCGGTCCGTGCGCGGCGAAGCTCGCCCTTGGGGCCACGATCGACTTCGAATCTGCAACTTGACTCGGGGCGAGATCGCAGACATTCTGGAGTGCGACCACGTTGACAACGGCGTGGTCCATCTCAACTGGCTGTGGGAGCATGCATATGAATGGGCTGCACAGATTCCGGCTGCTAGCCGGGGTGTTGGGGCTGATGTCGCTCTTGCTGGGCCTGACGAGCGGACCTTCGTTCGCTGCCCAGATCGATCAGCTCGACGATCACAGCCAGGTCGTCAACGGGCAGTCGTCGACGACTCTGTCGTTCGTCAGACGAGGACTACCGTCGGGGGACCCATCGCCCCTCCTCATCGACGCACGCTCATCGGGGGGTACCAGTCAGGCCGATATCGATCCAGCCGGCCCCTGGCAGCTGCACGCGTCCTGGTCCTGTTCCGACTCGGGCGGCGCCTTCGCGCTCCAGGTACGAGGGGCCGGTGGCGGCCCGGTCGACCGCATCTCGGGGAGCGGCACCCGCGACGCGATCCGAGATTACCCCGGGGGCCAGCCCTACCACCTCGACATCCGCTCCTCCTGCCCCTGGCACCTGGTGATCGAGAATCGATGACAGCCGCACGAGCATGGCTCGATCGATCCCTTCGCTCGCGAACCATGCGCGGATCTGCAATCGAGTTCGTACCTAGCAGAGGGCCGACGGTTTCGTACCTAGCAGAGGGCCGACGGTGCGCGCCCGTCGCCAGGACATCGATAGGTGACCGGTGCGGTGTCGAGGGTTCCGGGCATGGCGACAACGCCATGGATGGAGTTGGGAAAGCCGAACCCATCCGGTCCATCTCCCAAGCATCCGGTCCGCGGTTGAGGACCGGGCCACCGGCAAGTGTAGTGAACGTCAAGGTCAACGGAGGTGTTCGATGAGATCACGTATCATGGTCGCGGTTGGCGCCGGTGTCGCTCTGGCCACCAGCCTGGGCGCGGCCCCGATCGCCCTGGCCCACACCGTCTACGATCGGGACGTCCAGGTGCCGATCGTGGTCTGCGAGCCGACGTCGAGCTCCTACGCCGTCTCCACCACGAACACCAACACCGCCACCCCCACCCAGACCATCACCGAGACGATCACCAGCGCCCTCGGCCTGCTCCTGCCGAACGTGCAGAGCACGGACCAGAGCGCGGGCTCGTCGACCGCGATCAGCGCCTGCCAGCAGCTGGCCGCAGCCCAGCAGCAGGAGCCCTAGCGGCGGTCGTGGGTGGGGGGCCGTCGCCATCCGGGTGACGGTCCCGTCGCCGGTCACGTTCGAATCGACCGCACGCCGGCTTCGGATCGCCTCCCCGGGGCCCATTGCTCACCCAACTCCAGGCGTCCGAGTGCGGCGCGCGGGATGTCTCTCGGGGGCGCCATCCGGCCGGATGGCGCCCCCCACCGCCACCAAGCCCGAGCCCAGCACAGCCCGTCACCCCATCTCCTCCCACGAGCCCCTCGCCGGAGGTGCGAGGTCCCATCGGCCCTCTCGACCGGCGTCGCAACCCCGGTCGATGCACCGATCGGCGCTGGGCTCCGTATCCACCGACAGCGGCGGACACGAGCAGGTGCCGACGGCTCCGATCGCCCGGATGAAGAACCCGTGGGACCGAAGACGCGCACCCTGTCCCGCCCGGCCGGTCGTTCCTCCGCCTGGGGAATCGGTTCGCCGCCGAACGTAACGGACGTCAAGGACAACGGAGGTGCTTCATGAGGTCACGCATCGTGGCGGTGCTGGGTACCGGCGTCTTCCTGGCCAGCAGCCTGGGCCTGGCCCCGGTCGCCCTGGCCGACAGCGAACACGGCCGCGACGCCCAGGTGCCGGTCATCGTCTGCAAGCCAACCTCGAACTCGTACTCGGTCTCCCTGGCCAACACCAACCTCGGCGCCCCGCTCCAGACCATCACCGAGACGATCGCCAGCGCCCTGGGCGTGCACCTGGTGAACGTGCAGGACACGGACCAGAGCGCGGGCTCGTCGACCGCGATCAGCGCCTGCCGGCAGCTGGCCGCAGCCCAGCAGCAGGGGCGCTAGCAGGCATCGGCAGGGCGGCGTCGCCGGGCTTGCCGACGCCGCCCTCCGGCCGGGGCGCGACACGGCTCCCGGGCCACCGCGGACCCGGGATGGTGCGGGTGACACCTCCGCACCGAGGTCGGGGTCGAGGGCGGCGGCAAGGGGAAGGGACGGCGGCCGAGGGCCGGGCCTAGGGCCGGCAGCGCGTGGCTACCGGCCCATGCAATGAGTGGGGGAGGGGATTGTCAGGGTGATGCGGCCCGGCAGCCGAGCCGACGTGGACCGGGCGGCCTCGGCCCGCGTCGTACCCGCCACCCCCGTTCGACCCGCGAACGGGGAGCGCGAGGACCTCGACATGCTCCCTCCTTTCGGCGGCCGACGCCACCGCGCCGGTCGTTCAGCTTCCCAACGCGTCGACCTACCCCATCCTACCGGGATCGTCCTGGGCGTGCCATGGGCAAAATGCCGTTTCCGAGCGTTCCCGGTCCCCCCGGTCCCGCCACGGCCGGGCAGGCGGGCGCTTCCCCGCCGCGGAACCTCCCCCAGAACCGGCATCGCCGCCGGGCGATACCGCGGTCCCCGGTTCCCGGCCAGGGGCCGCCCGGAGCGCCGACGGCGCGCCTCGATCCCTCTGACGGCCGCGGGCTTCCCCGTGAAGCCGGCGGCGGGGCGAGGCTCAGGATTCCCGCCCGATCGGACCGAGGTCGAGAGATCCTCCTCCGACCTCGCTCCCGCCCTCGACGGGCAGGGCCGGGAGGGCGTGGGAAAGCCTCAGACGCGCTCGTGGCGGGCGACCGAGAAGCCGATCAAGACCGGGATGTCGACGGCCGTGAGCAGGAGCACCACGGCCATGATGGCCATGGTCGTGGCCGGGGTCCCGTCCGAGACGAAGACGTAGACCGCCATGGCGGTGAAGACCAGCGTCAACACCAGCACCCAGCGGGCGACGGTGAAGAAGAGCCGCCAGGCGAAGTTTCGACGGCGGAGCAGGAAAACCAGGGCCGCGGCCAGCAGCGCCGCCGAGGCGAGGAGGAAGCCGACCGACCAGGCGAGCGGGACCGGGCGCGGGAGGTTGGCGGCGATGATCCCCACCGAGAGGAAGGCGCACACGATGGAGGCCAGCATGCAGCCGACCACCGGCGAGCGAGAGGTGTCCCCGAGGTAGGGCTCGCCCGCGCCCGGCACCTCGGCCTCGGGCGCTGCGGGGTCGGGCCGGCTCACCAGGTGGTGATCCTGGTCATGATCACCAGCGTCGCCACCTGCATGATCCCGGTGACGCCCGCGGTGAAGACGAACCGGCGCATGAGGCGACCGATCAGCAGCGTGTTGGGCCGTGGCCTGCGCAGCTCCAGGAGCACGCTGATGTTGGCCGGTTCCAGCACGCCGTAGGCGACGATGGCCATCACCCCGACCACGATGTACGAGGCCACCAGCCACCAGTGCTGAGGGTAGGGGAGCACCAGGTAGCCGAAGTAGCGGGCCAGCTGCCAGCCGGTGGTGAGCGTGACCAGGACCAGGGTGGGCATGATCAAGAGCATCTGGGGCATCAGCCGCCTGGTCAGGGCGACGCGCGCCGGCACCTCCATGCGGGCCAGGATGGGCCCGATCACGAAGCCCATGAAGAGGTCGATGGCCGTCCAGAGCGCGCCGCAGCTCACGTGGAGGAAGTTCAACGCCCACAGCGAGTTGCTAGCGATGGCCGCCACCAGGCCGGCGATCACCGCCGCCACGATCGGCAGCGCTCGAACCGGGATGATCGGGCCGGCCACCTCTCGGGGCGGCGCCACGACCTCCGGCGGGACCTCGGCGATCACGTCACCCATGCCAGAACCCAGCTCTTTCGGTCGCGGTCGAGGTGGAAGGGAAGATACCCCGGTCTCCGAACGGTGTCAACGAACGTCGTCGGGGCAGTCCGATCGCCAGCACCACGGCATCCGGGTCCACGGCGGCCCTCCCTGACGGTGCCCCCGCGGCACGGACGCCGAAGGGGAGGCAGGAGAGGCGACCGGGGCCGGGGTGGGGGAGGCGACGCCCGGCGTGGCCGGTGGTGCCGCCTGCCGCCGGGTCGGACCGGGGGTCGCCACCATGACCGAGTCGGGCGGCCCCACGCCGCGCGATGGGGAGGCGGCCGGCGCCGGGCTCGCCACCTCCGGCCCGAGCGGGGCCCCGGCCGGTCCCGTGGCCGGGAGCGCCGGACCGGGCCGAGCCATCCAGGCCACGGCAGCGGCCACCACCACCCCCGTCGCCACCAGGAGGAGGCGGCGGTCGACCCGACGGGGGCGACGAGCGGGCTCGGGGAGGACGGGGCTTCTCACCGCCCGAACCACCGGAGCGGGCGAGCACCGCTCCGGAAGGGCGGCCTCCACCCCTCGCCGATCACGCCCACGACCCGCCGAGGGGCGGGAGACCGCCTCCTCGGACCGGGCCCATCATCCCTCTCCCGGAGGGTCCAGGTCCTCCCAGCCGAAGTCGAAGGCGTCATCCCCCTGCCAGGCCACCTCCTGACCGCCCACCGGCTCCGGCTCGGGCTCGGCCGTCCGCCCCGTCCCCCCGGGATCCACCGCCTCCGCCGGTCCCGGCGGTGGTTCCTGTCCCTGGGGGTAGATCCAGTGCTGGCGGAGGTCGGCCCACAGCTCCTCCATGGCCGCCTCCGGGTCCCGGTAGAAGGCGGAACCACGGAGGCGGCAGAAGGGCAGACCGCAGCGCT
>DASRBU010000408.1:0-2170 GCA_035653475.1 Candidatus Dormiibacterota bacterium
CGGCGGTGTAGGCCCGGGCGGTGGCGGGCGCGGCCCGCTCCAGGAAGCGGCGGAGCAGCAACTCGGCCTCGCCGGCCGGGGCCGAGGCGGTGCGCTCATCCCCCATGCGTCGAGTATGCCCCGAGACGACGCTTCACGGAGAGCCAGGATGGCTCGGTGCTCGACGGCCGGCGACGCCGGCTCGGTGCCGCGGGCGACCGGTTGGCTGCGACCCTCAGCCGCGGAGGGCGGTGAGGTTGAGGCCGATCACGCCCAGGATGACCAGGGCCAGGGAGATCAGCTTGAGCGCCCCCAGGGGCTCCTGGAACCAGAGGACGCCGATGGTCACGATGGCCGCGGTCCCGAGCCCGGACCAGACCGCGTAGGCGGTGCCGATGGGGATGGTCTTGACCGACAAGGTGGCGAGGGCCAGGCTCACCGCGTAGCAGCCGAAGATGGCGATCGAGGGCAGGGGCCGGGTGAGGCCGTTGGCGAGCTTCATCGTGGTCGTGCCCGCGATCTCGAAGGCGATGGCCAGCAGCAGCTCGCCCCAGCCCAGGAGCTTCACCCACCCATGCTCCATCGGGGCGGGCACGGAGGGCAAGCCGCCAGCCGCCGCCGCCGGGGGACCCGGTGACCCCGATCGATCGCGCCGGCCTCTCAGCGTTGCTGGCGCTCGGCGAGGCCTCTGAGCAGCCGGGCGGCGAAGGCGCCGGCCGCCGCGCTGGCGACGGTTCGGGCCACCTGGACGGCGAGCCGCTCGGCCAGGCGGGCGCCGGTGGGGACGGATTCCTGGCGCTCGCCGATGGAGAGGTGGACGGGGGGCAGGCGGCGTGGGGTGCGCCCCCGTGCCAAGGGCACGAGGCGTCGGGGCAACAGCCGCCGGAGACGCTCCTCCCGGCTGGGGGGCCTGGTCAACCGATAGGCCACCAGCGCGCCGAGCGCGACCAGACCGACGGCCGCTCCCAGACCCAGCCCGATCGTCACCGCCCGCCGCGTGGTCCTGAGGCCGCGCCGACCTCGCTCGCGTAGCTCCACGACCCTGGACTCCATCGAGGCACGCAGCTCCGCTATCTGCCGTTCGATCTCAGCTGACGAAGGAGCCATGCCTGGTTTTCCTCGAAGGCGGCGAAGGTCCGGGGGAGCAGACGACGCGGCGAGGGCCGGCTCAGCAGCTTCCGGGCCAGGAGCAGCCCCACCAGGATCATGAGCAGGCCGAGGCCGGCGTCGACCACGAGCCAGACCAGGGCCGCCGCCACTCGATCGGGGGAGCGGAGCACCAGGAACACCGGCAGCGCGACCAGGGCGGCCAGCGCCAGCAGGACGACCCCGATGACGGCCACCGCCAGCCCCATCCCGTTGCGGACCAGGATCTCCCGGAGTTCCTGCTTGGCCAGCTGGAGCTGCAGCTGACCAAGCTGCCTCGCCTCCTGGGCCACGTCCACCGCCAGCTCAACCGATGACGGTCTTCGCACGCAAGAACAGGATACTCGTGGTGGTCGAAAGCTTCCGATTTCGAGAGGGGAATCCCTGAAGAAAGAAAGGTTGATTGATCATGCCATTCATAATGAATCCTTTATGAATAGAATTTGTTATAAAGGGAACAGCATGGATCAGGCCCAGCGTCGCCAGCTGCCGCTCCACTTCCAGGCCCTGGCCAGCCCCGTCCGGCTGCGCATGCTGGAGCACCTGGCCGAGGTCGGGGAGGAGAACGTCAAGGCCCTGGCCGAGCACCTCCGCATGAGCCAGCCCCGGGTGTCGTGGCACCTGGCCATGCTCAAGCGGGGCGGGGTGGTCCGGCAGCGCCGGGAGGGCCGTCAGGTCTACTGCTCGCTCGACCAGGAGGCGATCCGGCGCCACCAGCGCGCCTTCTGGGAGATGCTGATCGAGAAGAAGCGGATCGGAGTGAGGGTATGAACGGACGAACGCGAGATGACGGCAAGGTTCGCGTGGCGATCGTGGGGGTGGGCAACTGCGCCTCCTCGTTCATCCAGGGCGTCCACTACTACGCGGACGCCTCCCCCGACGACTTCGTCCCCGGGCTCATGCACGTCGATCTCGGCGGCTACCACGTCCGGGATATCGAGTTCGTGGCCGCGTTCGACGTGGACGCCGAGAAGGTGGGCAAGGACCTCTCGGAGGCGATCTGGGCCGGGCAGAACAACACCGTCAAGTTCTGCGAGGTTCCCCA
>DASRBU010000409.1:0-5113 GCA_035653475.1 Candidatus Dormiibacterota bacterium
CCGCATCATCACCTTCCGCATGCCCAACCGCGCCGACCGCAAGGACATCGCCGACCTCTACTTCAGCCGCAAGGCCCACGACCCCGAGCTGGACACGCCGGCTCGGCGCGAGGAGTTCGCCCGCATCACCGAGGGCTACTCGCCGGCCATGATCGAGCAGGCGCTCTCCATGGCCCTGATGTACGCCTTCGAGGACGGGCGCTCCTACTTCACCTGGCGCGACCTGCGCGAGGCCATGGGCAACATCGAGGCCGGGCTGGCCCAGCCGGTGGAGTACACGGAGCGGGACAAGATCGCGGTCGCACGGCACGAGCTCGGCCACGCCGTGGCCGCCCACTTCTACAAGCCCGAGCACGCCCACGTGCGCCTCTCCATCCGGATGCGAGGCGACAGCCTGGGCCACCATCGCGCTATCGAGGAGCAGGAGCAGTACATCCGGTTCCGGTCGCAGTGGGCGGCTGACGTGCGCCACAGCCTGGGCGCCATCGCCGCCGAGCGGGTCTTCTACGGAGAGAACTCGAGCGGCGTCTCGTCCGACCTGGCCATGGCCACCCGGGCCGCCTGCATCATGGCCGGCCTGGTCGGCATGGGCGGTGAGCAGCTTCCAGCCCACCTGGCCCGGAAGGCGGTCGGCATCGGGGAGACCCTGGTCTCGGCCGCCGAGGCGGGCGGCGCCTTCGGGGTCGAGAATCCGATCTCGACCGTGCTCCGCAACCCCCTCTCCCGGCGGACGGTGGCCCAGATCCTGGGCGCTGCCTACATCGACTGCTGGCGGCTGATGTACGTCAACCAGGAGGCCATCGACCAGGCCGCCGAGGCCCTGATCGCCCAGGGCGAGCTGGTCGGCGACGAGATCAAGGGCCTGCTCGACTCGGTGGGCCTGCGCTTCCCGACCGAGGCCGATCCCTACCCGGAGGACGTGCCGCTGGTCCCGCTCTCCCGGGCCGAGGAGCTGGGCCGCCCCGCCCCGGCGGCCGAGGCCGAGCAGGTGAGGACCGCCTGAGCAGCCTCCGTCTGGTGGCCGCGGCCCTCTCGCTGGCCCCGCTGCTGCCGCTCACCACCGGCCCGGCCACCACCGCCGGGCGAGAGGCGCAGCAGTTGCTGGCCGCGCAGCGTGTCATGGCCGCGGCCGCGGCGCGGGCGGCCGCCCTGGAGGCCCAGCCGACCCCGGCCGCGGCCGTGGACCAGGTGCGACGGCAGCTACAGGTGGCGCAGGCCGAGTTCGACCAGCGCCAGGCCATGAGGTCGGAGCAGGCGGTCGTCTACTGGCTGGCCGGGCATCAGGATCAGGAGCAGGCCTTCCTGCAACGGGCCTCGGGGGCCCGGATCACGGGTCTCGCCGACGTCGTCCAGGGGCTGCGCGCGCTGTGGCGGCTGGGGGGCGTCCGCGATCCGGAACGGATGACCCCGCGCCAGATCCGTCCCTTCGCCGGGACGACGCCGCTGGACGAGCTGGTGCAGGACTACCGGTCGGCGGCATCGAGCCAGGGCATCGACTGGACCTACCTGGCCGCCATCAACTACGTCGAGTCCGACTTCGGCCGCAACGACGGCCCCTCCGGCTCGGGCGCCCTGGGGCCGATGCAGTTCCTGCCCTCGACCTGGCGGGAGTACGGCCAGGGAGGCGACATCATGAACCCCGGGGATGCGATCCCGGCCGCGGCCCGTTTCCTGCGTGACGCCGGGGCCCCCGAGGACTACGACCGGGCCATCTACCGCTACAACCACGACGCCGACTACGTCACCGCCGTCAACCACCTGGCGGCGGCCATCCGCGCCGATCCCCTCTGGCTGAGCCGCCTCTACTGCTGGAACACCTACGGCTGATCCACGGGGTCCGGCGGAGGGCGCGAGGCGGTGGGTGGTCGCGGAGGAGCGAGGATCGGGGACGGGCCGGAGTCGGCCGGTCGCCTCCCGGGCGCCGCCCCCAGGGCCTCCGAGACCCGCGGGGTGAGCCCGGAGCCGGCGCCGGCGCTCCCGGGCCTCCATCGTCCCGTCCTGGCCCTGCTCGCCGGCGGTCATCTCGCGGCCGACTTCTGCCAGGGCGCCGTCCCCGCCCTGCTGCCCACCCTGGTGCAGCAGCGGCACCTCTCCTACGCCCTGGCCGGCGGTCTGGTCCTGGCCCAGACCGTTTCCTCCTCCGTGGTCCAGCCGCTCTTCGGGCGGCTCACCGATCGCCGGGCCATGCCCTGGCTGATGGCCTGCGGGCTGGGCGGGGCGGGGTCGGCGCTGGCGGCGGCCTGCCTGCTCCCGAGCTACGGGGCGATCTGGCTCGCGGTCGCCCTGAGCGGGCTGGGGATCGCGGCCTTCCACCCCGAGGGGGCGCGCTACGCCCGCTACGCCTCGGGCCGGCGACAGGCCACCGGGATGAGCCTGTTCTCGCTCGGAGGCAACCTCGGCTTCGCCCTGGGGCCGCTGGCCACCACCGCCCTGCTCCTCGCCCGAGGCCTGGAGAGTGGCTGGGCGCTGGGCCTGCCGCCGGCGGTGATGGGGATCGTGCTCCTGCTGGCTCGGGACCGGTTGCGCGGCGGCGGGGGCGAGCATGGACCCGGCCGCGCCGCCCCCGGCGAGCGGGCCGGCCACGACCGCTGGGGCGCCTTCGCCCGCCTCACCCTGGCCGTGGTCGGCCGCTCGATCGTCTTCTACGGCCTCAACACCTTCGTCCCCCTGTACTGGATCGCCGTGCTCGACCAGTCGCGGGCCGCGGGCGGGTACGCGCTGACCCTGCTCCTGCTCTGCGGGGCGATGGGGACGCTGATCGGGGGCCGCCTGGCCGATCGCTTCTCCCGCCGGGCCGTGATCACCGCCGGCCTGCTCCTCGCCGGGCCGCTCCTGTTCGTGCTGACCCAAAGCCCGGGCCCGGCCCTGGCCACGGCCCTGCTGGCGCTGGTCGGCGTGGCGCTCTTCGTTCCGACCAGCGTCCAGGTGGTGCTGGGCCAGGAGTACCTGCCCAACCACCTCGGCACCGCCTCCGGGGTCACCCTCGGTCTCGCCGTCAGCGTGGGCGGCCTCGCCGCCCCCGCCCTGGGTCTCATCGGCGACCAGGCCGGGCTCGGCTCCGTGCTGCTCCTGCTGTCGCTGCTCCCGCTGGTCTCGGCGGCCATCGTCCTCACCCTGCCCAACCCGAAGCGGAGGCCGGCCTGAGCCGCCGCCCGGCGCCCGCGGTCGCGGCCTCCGGGCTCAGGGCATAGAATCGAACGGACGTGCGCACCGGCATCGCCGACCTGCCGCTGCACACCGGTCACACGCCCCGCTGGCTCTTCGAGCGGATGGTGGCCCTGGCCCGGGAGATGGCGCTGGCGATCGTGATCGAGGAGGGGCCGCGAGGTCTGCTGCGCCGCCTGGCCGACCCGGTCTGGTTCCAGGCCTTCGGCTGCGTACTGGGCTTCGACTGGCACTCCAGCGGGGTGACGACCACCGCCTGCGCCGCGCTGAAGGAGGGCCTCAGGACGCTGCCGGAGGTGGGGGTGGTGGTGGCCGGCGGCAAGGGCCGGGCCTCCCGCCGGACGCCACAGGAGATCGAGTCCGCCTGCCGGCGGAACGGGCTGGACCCGGCGCCGTTGATCCGGGCCAGCCGCCTCGCCGCCAAGGTGGACTCGGCCGCGGTCCAGGACGGCTTCCAGATCTACCACCACGTGCTGGTGTTCACCGGCGAGGGAGCGTGGGCGGTGGTGCAGCAGGGCATGAACGAGGCCAGCCGTACCGCCCGCCGCTACCACTGGCTGGAGCCGGCCCGCTTCGACCGCGAGCCCCACGCGGCGGTGGTCGGTCCTCCCGGGCGGGAGGTGCTCAACCTGGTGGCCGAGGAGGGTGAGGGCAACCGCCGGCTGTCGGCCACCCTGGCCCGGGAGGCGCCGGGCACGGTGACGCGCGAGCTGCAGCGCCTGCGCGAACTCACCATGCCCCGCCGCCACCGGGCGCGGTTGTCGGACCTCGATCCCGAGCGGATCGAGCGGGTGCTCCGGCACGCCCACGCCGCCCAGCCGGAGGACTTCACCGATCTCCTGGCCGTGCCCGGGGTCGGCGCCCGCACCTTGCGCGCCCTCTCGCTGGTGGCGGAGCTGGCCTACGGCGAGCCGGCCTCGGTCCGGGACCCGGTCTCGTTCTCCTTCGCCCACGGGGGCAAGGACGGCACCCCCTTCCCGGTCGACCGGGCGACCTACGACGCTACCATCGCGTCGCTGCGGCAGGCGGTGGCCGAGGCCAGGCTGGGTCGGAACGACAAGGTGGAGGCGCTGCGGCGCCTGGCTCGCCTCCCGGGGAGCCGCTGACCGGACCCGAGGCCGCGCCGGCTCCGGTCGGAAGCCCGGACCGGCAGCGGCAGCGCGATCATGAGCGATCACCCACAGTATGCTGGTGATAACTCGTGGAGTATCGGATCGAACAGTTGGCGCGGGCCGCCGGGGTGCCGGTGGACACCATCCGCTTCTACCAGGGCAAGGGGCTGCTCGAGCCCCCGCGTCGGGAGGGACGGGTGACCTGGTACTCGGGCCGGCACCTGGAGCGGCTGCGCCGCATCCGGGACCTCCAGCGGCGGGGGTTCACGCTGGCCGTGATCCGCCGCTTCCTGGAGGGGGAGCTGGAGCCCTCGGACGAGGCGCTGGTGGAGGCGGTCACGGCGCCACCCGCCCCCCTGACGCTCAGCCTGGAGGAGCTGGCCGAGCGCAGCGGGGTCGCGGTGCCGCTGCTGCGCGCCCTCGAGCAGGCCGGCCTGCTGGTGCCGGTCACCGACGGTGCCGAGCCGCGCTACCCGGTCGAGGACCTGGAGGCCCTGGCGGCGGGGCTGACGCTGATCGAGGCCGGGGTTCCCCTGGGCGAGCTGATGGAGCTGGGCGCGCGTCACGCGGCCGCGGTGGAGGACACGGCCAGGCGGGCCGTGGACGTCTTCGACCACCACGTCCGGGAGCGCATCCAGGCCGCCGGGATGCCGGCGGAGGAGGCGGAGCAACGGCTGCTCGCCACCTTCCACCGGCTCCTGGAGGCGAGCGGCACGCTGGTCCGACACCACTTCCAGCGGGCCGTGCTCCGGGCCGCCCGCGAGCGCATCGAGCGCGGATCGTGAGCGCCTCCACCCGGACCGGGACGGCCGGCTCGCCCCTGGAGCTGGAGCACC
>DASRBU010000410.1:0-3853 GCA_035653475.1 Candidatus Dormiibacterota bacterium
GGCCACCAACCTGGTCCACGCCGCCGGCATCGCCTACGCCCTCAAGATGGACGGCACCGACCGGGTGATCATGGCCTGCTACGGCGAGGGCTCGGGCTCGGAGGGAGACGCGCACGAGGCCTTCAACTTCGCCGCCATCTACCGGCTGCCGGCGATCTTCCTCTGCCAGAACAACGGCTTCGCCATCTCCGTCCCCTTCCACAAGCAGTACGCGATCGAGCACGCTGCCCAGCGGGCCGTGGCCTACGGTTTCCCGGGCGTGACCCTGGACGGGCGCGACCCGGTGACCTGCTACCACGTCGCCAAGCAGGCCGTGGCCAGGGCGCGGGCGGGGCAGGGTCCGACGCTGATCGAAGCCCTGGTGGACCGTCTGGGTGCCCACTCCTCGGAGGACGACCAGCGCCGGTACCGCTCGCCGGAGGAGCTGGAGCGGCTGGCGGCCAACGACTGCCTGGAGCGGTTCAAGCGCCGGTTGCAGGAGGAGGGCCTCCTCACCGAGGCCACCCTGAGGGAGTACGAGCAGCGGGTCAAGGACGAGGTCACCCGGGCCACCCGGGAGGGTCTCGCGGCCCGCGACGCCGAGCCGGAGGAGGCGCTCACCAACGTCTACGCCACCTCCGTCCCGGGCCCCGTGGCGCCGGACCCGGAGGCGGGGACCGAGGACATGAACATGGCCCAGGCGCTTCGCGACGCGCTCACCTGGGAGATGGAGCAGGACCGGCGGGTGATGGTGCTGGGTGAGGACGTCGGTCCCAAGGGCGGCGTCTTCCTGGTCACGGACGGTCTCTACGCCCGCTTCGGCGAGGAGCGCGTGATCGACACCCCGCTGGCGGAGTCCTCGATCGCGGGCGTGGCCCTGGGGCTCGCGCTGGCCGGCAAGCGGCCGGTGGCGGAGATCCAGTTCACGGACTTCGCGCACATGGCCTTCAACCAGATCACGAACGAGATCGCCAAGTTCCGGTACCGAACCGACGGCGATTGGAGCGCGCCGCTGGTGATCCGCGCTCCCATGGGCGGGCACTCCCATGGCGCCCTCTACCACTCCCAGTCCATCGAGGCGCGGTTCGCCACCCCCGGCCTCAAGATCGTCATCCCCTCCTCGCCCATCGAGGCCAAGGGGCTGCTGATCGCGGCCATCCGCGACCCGGATCCGGTGCTGTTCTTCGAGCACAAGCGCCTGTACCGCATGTTCAAGGAGCCGGTGCCCCGGGGCGAGTACCTGATCCCCCTCCAGCAGGCCCGGGTCGTCCGCCCGGGTGAGGACCTCTCCGTCTTCTGCTATGGGTTGATGGTCCACTACGCCCTGGAGGCGGCGAAGCGGCTTGAGGAGGACGGCTGGAGCGTGGAGATCGTCGACCTGCGCACCGTCTACCCGCTGGACCGGGAGACGATCCTGACCTCAGCCCGGAAGACCGGCAAGTGTCTGGTCGTGTACGAGGACAACTTCAGTGTCTCCATCGGCTCCGAGGTGGCCGCGCTGATCGCCGACGAGGCCTGGCGCTGGCTGGACGCCCCGGTCAAGCGACTGGGCGGCCTCGACGTGCCGGCCATGCCCTACGCCCCTCCGATGGAGGACTTCTTCATGCCCAACCCGGACAAGATCACCCGGGCCCTCCGGGAGCTGGCGGCGTTCTGAGATGGCGACCACACGGGTAACGATGCCCCAGCTGGGCGAGTCGGTCCACGAGGGGACCGTCTCTCGCTGGCTGGTGAAGCCGGGGGATCGCGTGGTCGAGTTCGAGCCCATGCTCGAGGTGGACACCGACAAGGTCAACACCGAGGTGCCGGCCCCGGTGACCGGGATCTTGAAGGAGATCCTGGTCCCCGAGGGGCAGACGGTGGCCGCCGGCGCCGAGATCGCGGTGGTCGAGGTGGAGGGCGAGGGGCAGGCCCCGGCCGAGGCCGCCCCCTCCGCCGAGGCCGCCCCCTCCCCGACGATGGAGGCGCCGTCCACGGCCGCCGCCCCGGCGACGACGCAGGCGCGGCCGCAACCGGAGCACCGCTACTCGCCGGCCGTCCTGATGCTGGCCCAGGAGCACGGCATCGACCTCTCCCGGGTTCAGGGCACGGGGCTGGGCGGACGGGTGACGAAGCGGGACGTGCGCCGGTTCCTGGAGTCGCAGGGAGCCGCGGCGAGCGCCGCCCCGGCCGCGCCGCCGACTCCGACCGTCCCCCCGGCCCCGGCCGCGCCCCCGGAGGGGGCGGCCCCGAGCGGCGAGGACCAGGTCGTGCCCCTGACCCGGATGCGGCGGGCGATCGCCGAGAACATGGTCCGCTCCAAGGCCACCATCCCGCACGCCTGGCAAACTCAGGAGGTCGACATGAGCGGGGTGGTGGCGAACCGGCGGGCCAACCGCGCCGCCTTCCAGGAGCGGGAGGGCTTCTCGCTGACCTACCTGCCCTACGTGGTGGCGGCCGCCGCAGCCGCGCTCCGCGAGCATCCGGCGGTCAACGCCACCTTCGAGCCCGATGGCATCGTCGTGCACCGGAGCATCCACATCGGGATCTCGGTCGCCGCCGAGGACATGCTGGTGGTGCCGGTGATCCGGAACGCCGACGGCCTCTCCATCGCCGGGCTGGCTCGAGCCATCAACGATCTCGCCGGCCGTGCCCGCCAGGGCCGGCTGCGTCCCGACGAGCTGCAGGGAGGGACCTTCACCGTCAACAACTCGGGCACGTTCGGGACCCTCTTCAGCTACTCGGTGATCAACCCCGGCCAGGCGGGCATCCTGACCATGGAGGCGATCGTGGAGCGCCCGGTGGCCGTCGGCGGGCTGATCGGGATCAAGCCCATGATGTACCTCTGCTTCAGCTTCGACCACCGGGTGCTGGACGGCCTCCAAGCGGCCCGTTTCCTGACCAGCTGTCGTCGCTGGCTAGAGGCCGTGACCGCCGAGTCCCCGATCTACTGAGCCCCGGGCGGATCCCGCCTCGCCGTGGCTACCTCCGGACAGCTCGCGCTCTTGGTCACCAGCCGTGACGAGCCGGGCTCCCTCTACCGGATCTCCGAGGTCATCTACCGCCACGGAGCCAACATCACCTACATCGCCACCTCGGCCGTGGCCGAGACCCAGATCGAGATGGAGGGGGTTCGGGACGAAGCCCAGCTGATCGCCGACCTGGAACGGCTCGAGGTGGTGCACGCGGTCCAACCGGTGCCCTCCTTCCAGGAGGTGTTCGGCAAGCGCGTGATCGTCATGGGGGGTGGCGCCCAGGTGGGCATGGTCGCGCAGGGGGCGATCTCCGAGGCCGACCGGCATAACATCCGGGGGGAACGCATCTCGGTCGATACCATCCCGCTGGTGGGGGAGGAGCGGCTGGCGACCGCCGTGCGAGCCGTGGCCAGGCTGCACCGCGCCCGGGTGCTGGTGCTGGCCGGGGCCCTGATGGGCGGTGAGATCACGGAGGCCGTGCGGGAGATCCAGGCGGCGGGCATCATCGTGGTCTCGACCAGCATGGCCGGCTCGGTGGTGGACGCCGTCGACCTGGTGGTCAGCGATCCGCTGGAGGCGGGCGTGATGTCGGTGATGCTGATCGCCGACACCGCCAGGTTCTCGATCGACCGGGTTCGCGGGCGGCGCTTCTGATCCCGTGACCGTCGGCGGTCGGCCGAGGTCTCGGGCATACTTTCCGCGTGGCGGAGATGCCGGCGGCCGAGGGTGGTGGCGAGGCCCTGGCCGGGGCGCCGGAGGCCGGCCCCGGCCGGCTGATGGCGCGCTTCCTGGCCGGGCGCTCCCCGGCCACGGCCCGGGCCTACGCCGCCGACCTGGAGGACTACGCCCGCTGCCAGGACAGCCCACCGGAGGAGGCGGTGCGAGCGCTGCTGCTCGACCCCGGGAGCGCCCGACGGCGG